>NZ_JBHXKE010000017.1:0-54760 GCF_042722765.1 Kitasatospora sp. NPDC058406 | reverse complement strand
CGCGTGCCTGCCAACCCGCGCCGCGGCGTGGGTGGTCGCACCACCCCTGCCGTTGACCCGCCGACCCATTGCCCCGTGCGCGGCCCCCCCCGGGGGGGGGAGGCCGGCCCTCGGTCGTTCCCGGGCGGGACCGCCGGTCCGGGCCTCAGCTCCGGACCGCCCCGGTGACCAGCCACCGACCGCCCAGCGCCCGGCGGACCAGGAAGCCGCCGCGGACCAGCATGAAGAGGTTCATCGCCCACCAGAGCCCGGCCAGGCCGGTGCCGCTCGCGGGCACCGCGAGGGCGGCCGGCGCGAACACCGCGAGGGTGGCGAGCATCGCCCAGGCCAGGTACGGGCCGTCCCCGGCGCCCATCAGCACCCCGTCCAGGACGAAGACCAGCCCGGAGACCGGCTGGCAGAGCGCGAGCAGCAGCAGGACGGTGTTCAGCTGGGCCTGGACCGCCGGGTCCGGGGTGAAGAGCGGGACGTACAGCGGCCGGGCGACCACCACCAGCAGGCCCAGCAGCACACCGGCACCGACGCCCCACTCGATCATCCGCCGGGTGGCGGCCCTGGCCCCCGGGACGTCCCCGGCACCCAGGTAGCGGCCGATGATGGCCTGGCCCGCGATCGCGATCGCGTCCAGCGCGAAGGCGATGAAGAGGAAGACCGTCATGGCGATCTGGTGCGCCGCCATCCGGTCGTCGCCCAGCCCGGCGGCCACCGCGGTGGCGATCATCAGGATGGCGCGCAGGCTCAGGGTGCGGACCATCAGCGGGCCGCCGGCCTTCGCGCTCGCCCGGATCCCGGCCGCGTCCGGCCGCAGCGAGGCCTGCTCGCGGCGGGCACCGCGCACCACCACGTACAGGTAGGCGCCGGCCATCCCGGTCTGTGCCAGGACGGTGCCCCAGGCCGAACCGGCCACGCCGAGTCTGGCGCCGTACACCAGCCCGGCGTTCAGGCCGAGGTTGGCGGTGAAGCCGGCGACCGCCACCACCAGCGGCGTCCGGGTGTCCTGGAGACCGCGCAGCACACCGGTGGCCGCCATCACCATCAGGACCGCCGGTATGCCCAGCGCACTGATCCGCAGGTAGGTCACGGCGTACGGGGCGGCCGTCGGCGAGGCGCCCAGCACCCCGGCCGCCCAGGGGGCGAGGAGCAGGGTCAGGACGACCACTCCGGCCGACAGGGCCAGGGCGAGCCAGATGCCGTCGATGCCCTGCTGGACGGCGGCCCGGCGGTCCCCGGCGCCGATCCGGCGGGCGACCGCGGCGGTGGTGGCGTAGGCGAGGAAGACGAAGACCCCGGTGGCGGTGGTGAGCGCGGCCGAGGCCACGCCGACACCGGCCAGCTGCGCGGTGCCGAGGTGGCCCACGACGGCCGAGTCGGCCATCAGGAAGAGCGGCTCGGCGACCAGGGCGCCGAAGGCCGGGACGGCCAGGGCGAGGATTTCCCGGTCGTGCCGGCGGCGGTCCGTGAGGAGGGTCATGGGGTCCAGGCTACTCATCCACAGGTAACAGCCGCCAGGGCATTTCGTCGCTTACTCGGAAGTGTGAGCGACCGGCTCGCCGACGTCTGTGGCCACCGCCACCCGGCTGTGTGTGAAGTATTTCTCATGCACAGCCCCGGGACGAGGGAATTGCAGGTCAGCGGGTTGACGGTGGATCGATGGTCTGGTTATCCACAGGGCTTTCCACAGGGGCGTCCACAGGTTTGCGGTACTTCTCCACAGTCGTGGGCCGCTCGTCCACACCCCCTGTGGATAACCGCCTTGGCTGAAGGGCTCCCGGCACCTTAGCGTGGGCCCTCCGCCCGACACTCCCACCCGCTCCGGCGTCCGATTTGTCGGTGCGGTGGCGTAGAAATGCGGTGGCGCGGAACGAGGCTCCGCCGCAGCCGGCCACCGGCAAGGACCGCTCCAACTCGCACCACTCGCTGATCGGGGAACACGCGTGACCGGCCCCCAGTACGACGACCACGACGCCCCGCCGCCCGAGGACGACTGGCAGACCGCCGACGACCCGTTCCCGGTCGGCGCCTTCGCCGACGCCCCGTTCCCGGACGGCCCCGGCGACCGGCTGCCGGTCTCGCGCGGACGCGGCGGCGGAGCGGGCCAGGGCGGCTCGGGGGGCGGTTCCGGGGGCGGCTTCCAGAAGGGCGGCAAGGGCGGTTCCGGAGGCTCCGGGGGTTCCGGGGGCTTCCAGCGGGACGGCGGCGGCAAGCGGCGCCAGGGCGGCGAGGAGGAGCGCGCCGAGGGCGGCCTCGACGGCTTCGAACGCGTCCCCCCGCAGGACCTCGCCGCCGAGCAGTCCGTCCTCGGCGGCATGCTGCTGTCCAAGGACGCCATCGCCGACGTGGTCGAGGTGCTCAAGCCGGCCGACTACTACCGGCCCGCGCACGAGCTGGTCCACGGCGCCATCCTCGACCTCTACGCCCGCGGCGAGCCGGCCGACCCGATCACCGTGGCCGGCGAGCTGACCAAGCGCGGCGAGCTCCAGCGGGTCGGCGGCCCGGGCTACCTGCACACCCTGGTCAACTCCGTCCCCACCGCGGCCAACGCCGAGTACTACGCCCAGATCGTCCACGAGCGCGCGGTGCTGCGCCGGCTGGTCGAGGCCGGCACCCGGATCGCCGGCATGGGCTACGCCGCCGAGGGCGACGTCGACGAGATCGTCAACGCGGCCCAGGCGGAGATCTACGCCGTCACCGAGCAGCGCACCAACGAGGACTACGCACCGCTCGCCGACATCATGGAGGGCGCCCTCGACGAGATCGAGTCGATCGGCTCCCGCAACGGCCAGATGTCCGGCGTCCCGACCGGCTTCGCCGACTTCGACGCCCTGACCAACGGCCTGCACCCCGGTCAGATGATCGTCATCGCGGCGCGTCCCGCCATGGGAAAGTCCACCCTGGCGCTGGACTTCGCCCGGGCCTGCTCGATCCAGCACAAGCTGCCGAGCGTGATCTTCTCGCTCGAAATGGGCCGCAACGAGATCGCCATGCGCCTGCTCTCCGCGGAGGCCCGGGTGGCGCTGCACCACATGCGCTCCGGATCCATGACCGACGACGACTGGACCCGGGTCGCCCGCCGGATGCCGGACGTCAGCGAGGCACCGCTCTTCATCGACGACTCGCCGAACCTGTCGATGATGGAGATCCGCGCGAAGTGCCGCCGGCTCAAGCAGCGCAACGACATCAAGCTCGTCGTCATCGACTACCTCCAGCTGATGCAGTCCGGCGGCTCCCGCCGGGCCGAGAACCGCCAGCAGGAGGTCTCCGACATGTCGCGAAACCTCAAGCTGCTGGCCAAGGAGCTGGAGGTGCCGGTGATCGCGCTCTCCCAGCTGAACCGTGGCCCCGAGCAGCGCACCGACAAGCGGCCGATGGTCTCCGACCTGCGTGAGTCCGGCTCGATCGAGCAGGACGCCGACATGGTCATCCTGCTCCACCGCGAGGACGCCTACGAGAAGGAGTCACCGCGGGCGGGCGAGGCCGACCTGATCGTCGCCAAGCACCGAAACGGCCCCACCGCCACCATCACCGTGGCCTTCCAGGGCCACTACTCCCGCTTCGTCGACATGACCCGGGACTGACGGCCGAAGCCGTCGCACGGGGGAGGGGCAGACCCGGAAGGGGCGGACCCGGACGGGCCGGGGCGGACGCCGCCCGGGCCCGCCGGCGTCAGAGCGTGACGGTCGCGCGGAAGACGGTGGCGCCGGTGCCGGTGAGGCGGGTGGTGGTGCCGGTGGCCGGCAGGAAGGCGGACTCGCCGCGGGCGAGGTCCAGGGTGGTGCCGTCGGCGGCGGTGAGCCGGGCGGTCCCGGCGGTGCAGAGCAGGATCTGCGGGGCCCGGCCGTCCACCTCCCGGTCACGGCCGTCCAGGGCGAACCGGGAGAGCCGGAACTCGTCGATCGGCACGGGGTAGAGCTCCTCGCCGGGCGTCCCGTCGACCGGTACCGGCAGCAGCGGCGCCGGCGAGCAGGCGGCGAACTCCACCACTTCGAGCAGCTCCGGCACGTCGATGTGCTTGGGGGTGAGCCCCGCCCGCAGCACGTTGTCCGAGTTGGCCTGCAGTTCCACGCAGACGCCGTGCAGGTAGGCGTGCGGCACACCGGCGCCGAGGTAGAGCGCCTGACCGGCCCGGAGCCGGACGTGGTTGAGCAGCAGGCCGGCGATCAGCCCGCGGTCCCCCGGGAAGTCGCGGGTGATCCGGGTGTACGGGGCGTACGGGCCGTCCGGGTCCTCGGCGGCGGCCTTGTCGACCGCCTCGGCGGTGTCCCGGACCGCGGCCCCGGCGGCCGGACCGTCCAGGTCGAGGGCGGCGGCCAGGGCACGGCTGAGCGCCTCGGCCTCGTCGCCGGCCCCCAGCAGGGCGATCAGCGGCTCCAGCGCGGGCACCCGCAGCCCGGCCAGCAGCGCGGCCGCCCCGGCGGGCCGGCGGAAGCCGCAGAGGCCGTCGAAGTCACCGAGCGCGCAGATGAGTTCGGGCTTGTGGTTGTCGTCGCGGTAGTTCCGGTGCGGGGCGTCCAGCGGGATGCCCCGGGCGTTCTCGGCGGCGTACCCGGCCCGCGCCTGGTCGAGCGAGGGGTGGGCCTGGATGGAGATCGGGATGCCGGGCGCGAGCACCTTGAGCAGGAACGGCAGCGTGGGCCCGAACCTGGCCACCGAGGCGGCGCCCAGCTCGCGTTCCGGGTCGGCGGCGATCAGCTCGTCCAGCCGGCGCGGCCCGTCGCCCCGGTCGGCCCGGGAGGGGTCGCCGGGGTGGGCGCCCATCCAGAGCTCGGCCTGCGGTTCGCCGGTCGGCTCCTGTCCGAGCAGCTCGGGGAGTGCGGTGACCGATCCCCAGGCGTACGGGCGGACGGTGTTGACGAGCTTGTCCATGGGCGCGGTCCTGCTCCTTTGCTGCAGTGGCTGACGGGTCCCTGCCGCCGGGCGGCGGTCCCCGGACGGGCGGGCGATCCGGGCAAAGGCCGGGCATCGACCCTAGCCGACCGGCCCCTCCCCGGGGGAAACGGCCGGTACCGACCGGGAGTGCCTCGGGCGGCGGGGCAGTCCGATGACGCGGTAGTAGGATGCCAGGACCCAGTGTTTTCCACAGTGGTCTCCAGGTCGGCGGGACGCCGCCGGGGACCGCGTCTTCTGATGAGTGCGGGCAACGGTGACTGGCACTTCCCGCCACCGGCCGAGAGGTTAGTACGTGACCGTCAACCAGCAGAGTTTTGCTGATCTCGGCAGGGTGCTGGTGATCATCCCGACCTTCAACGAGGCGGAGAACGTCGAGTCGATCGTCGGCAGGGTCCGCGCCGCCGTTCCCGAGGTCCACGTCCTGGTCGCCGACGACAACAGCCCGGACGGCACCGGTGAGCTGGCCGACAAGCTGGCCGCCGAGGACCCGCACGTCCACGTCCTGCACCGCAAGGGCAAGGAGGGCCTGGGCGCCGCCTACCTGGCGGGCTTCCGCTGGGGCATCGACCAGGGCTACGACGTGCTGGTCGAGATGGACGCCGACGGCTCGCACCGCCCCGAGGAACTGGACCGGCTGCTGACCGCGCTGCGCGGCGCCGACCTGGTGCTGGGCTCGCGCTGGGTGCCGGGCGGCCGGGTGGTGAACTGGCCGAAGTCTCGCCTGCTGCTCTCCCGCGGCGGCTCGACCTACTCGCGGCTCATGCTCGGCGTGCCGATCCGGGACGTCACCGGCGGCTACCGGGCGTTCCGCAAGGAGACCCTGCTGGGCCTGGGCATGGACGAGGTCGCCTCCGCCGGGTACTGCTTCCAGGTCGACCTGGCGTGGCGGACGGTGAAGGCCGGCTTCAAGGTGGCCGAGGTGCCGATCACCTTCGTCGAGCGGGAGCTGGGCGCGTCCAAGATGAGCCGGCACATCGTGGTCGAGGCGCTCTGGAAGGTCACCTCCTGGGGTGTCGCCGACCGGGTGGCCCGGCTGACCGGCCGGAAGGCCTGAGCCGGCCGGAGCGGCCGGGTTCCGGGCCGGGCCCGGAACCGCGAGTGGGAAGGCGTGCCCCGTCGGGCGCGCCTTCCGCGCTTTCGGCGCGCCGTACTCCCATGCTGTAGGGCGCGGGGACCCGGACGACGGCCGTCCGACCCGCCACCCGCCCGGCCGTACCGCAGGCCGGACCGCGGCCCGGCCCCCGCCGGGTCCGAGGTGCGGGAGCGCCGGGCAACCGGCCGACCGGGCAACCGGCCGACCGGACCGCAGGCCGGACCGCCGAACAGGACCGCCGAACAGGACCGCAGACCAGAGGGAGCAGCCAGTGACGTCGTCCTCGCCCGAGGAGAACGCCGCCCCGGTGGACGCGGCGGCCCCGGTGGACGCGGCCGACGGAGCCGCCGCCGAACCGCCGGTCCGACCGCTGGAGACCGCCGTCTTCACCGGCCCCGAGTCGGCCTTCTTCGCCACCTCCACGCTGATCCTCGGCGAGCGCACCGCGATCCTGGTCGACGCCCAGCTGACCCGCAGCGCCGGCCGCGAGCTGGCCGAGTGGGTCGCCGGCAAGGGCCGCCGGCTGCTCGCCATCGTGGTCACCCACCACCACCCGGACCACTACTTCGGTGCCGAGGAGGTGCTCCGGCTCTTCCCCGAGGCACAGCTGCTGGCCGCTCCGCCGGTGGTGGACGGCATCCTGCGCACCGCCGCCGCCAAGGTCGCCCAGTGGAAGCCGGTCTTCGGGGACGACATCCCGGACCACCCGCTGGTGCCGGCCCCGCTGCTGCCCCAGCCGCTGATGCTCGACCGCCAGGTGATCCCGGTGCTGCTGCTCGGCCAGGGCGACTGCGACGGCTCCACGGTGGTCCACGTGCCGAGCATCCGCACCGTGATCGCCGGGGACTTCGTCTACAACGGCACCCACGTCTGGACCGCCGACACCACGCCGGAGCAGCGCACCGCGTGGACCCGCAACCTCGGCCGGATCGCCGACCTCGGGGTCGAGCGGGTGATCGCCGGGCACCGAGCGCCGGAGCAGGGCGACGAGGCGGCCCGGGTGCTCGCCTTCACCGGCGAGTACCTGCAGGACTTCGACCGTCTGCTGGCCGAGCACCCGGACGACCCGGAGGCGCTGGCCGCGGCGGTGAACGAGCGGTACGGGGAGCTGACCCTCCCGGCGGTGCTGGAGCTGAGCGCCGCCGCCAACACGGCGCGGGCGGCAGGGCCGGCGGAACCTGCGGAGCCGGGTGGCCCGGAGGAGACCACGGAGCCGGGTGGCCCGGAGGAGTCCGCGGAGCCGGACGCGCCGGGGGAGACCGCCGCCGGGCCGGACGGGCCTGCGAAGGAGCCGGGGGCCGGGTCGGACGGGTCCTGACCCGTCCGGCGGATACTGGCGGCATGACCCCGTACGACGTGATCGTCCCGGCCGGCGGCGCCGCCCGGCGGCTCGGCGGGGCGGACAAGCCCGGCCTGACCGTGGGCGAGGCCACCCTGCTGGACCGGGTGCTCGCGGCCTGCGCCGGAGCCCGCACCACCGTCGTGGTCGGCCCGGCCCGGTCCACCGCCCGCCCCGGCGTCCGGTGGACCCGTGAACGGCCGCCCGGCGGCGGGCCGGTGGCCGCCGTGGCCGCCGGCCTGGCCGAGGTGACCGCCGACCTGGTGCTGCTGTTCGCCGCCGACCTGCCGTTCCTCGACGAGCGGACCGTCCACCGGCTGGCCGCCGCCCTCGACGCCGCCGCGCCGGACACCGAGGCGGCCGTCCTGGTCGACGCCGGCGGACGTGACCAGCCGCTGGCCGCCGCCTACCGCGCCGCCGCCCTGCGGGCCGCGCTGGCCGCCGCCGGAGACCCCGCGGGGCTGCCGCTGCGCCGCCTGACCGGCGGGCTGCGCACCCTCCGGCTGGCCGACACCGACGACGTCACGTACGACTGCGACACCTGGGAGGACCTGGCCCGGGCCCGCGAACGCGACACCACCGGACCCACCGCCTAGCCCGCCGCCCGGCCCACCCCCGGCCCCCACCTCCGGCCCGCTCACGTGCGCCGGCGCCTGGGCGTGAGCGAAACGACGCGCGCCGCTCACCGGGCAAACATGCCGGGGAAACCACCGATCGGGCAGCATGGGCGCATGGAGCGCACGCTGGATGACTGGATCGCCGAGGTCCGGGCCGAGCTGGACATCGACCTGGACGTCGACGTCCACGGACTGCTCGACCTGGCCCGGGTGGTCGCCCACGGGGTGGCCCGGCCCGCCGCGCCGCTGACCGCCTTTCTGATCGGCTACGCGGCCGCCCGGCAGGGCGGCGGCCCCGGGGCCGTCGCCGAGGCGGCCCGGCGGACCGCCGCACTCGCCGAGCGGTGGGCGGCGGACGCCGAGCCGGGGCGGACGTGAGCACGGTGGAGGAGCTCGCCGTGCTCGACCAGCCGCCGGCCCCTGCCCGACCGACGAGCTGGGCGCGGGCCAGGGACGCCGCCCGCCGGGCCGGCCGGACGCCGCTGCCGCCGCTGCGCCTGCCGCTGGCCGGGGCGCTCGGCCACACCCTCGCCGAGCCGCTCGCCGCGCTCACGGACCTGCCCGCCTTCGACACCTCGGCCATGGACGGCTGGGCGGTCGCCGGCCCCGGCCCCTGGCGGGTGGCCGGACGGCAGCTGGCCGGCCGGCCGGCCACCGGGGCGCTCGCCGACGGAGCCGCCGTGGAGATCGCCACCGGCGCCCAACTGCCCCCCGGCGCCACCGCCGTACTCCGCCGGGAGCACGGCGAGCCGGCCGGCCCGTTGCTGTACGACCGCACGCCCGGCTCGCTGACCACCGGCCAGGACGTCCGCCCGCGCGGCCAGGAGTGCCGGCTCGGCGAGCCGCTGCTCCCGGCCGGCACCCCGGTCGGTCCGGCCGTGCTGGGCCTGGCGGCCGCCTGCGGCCACGACCTGCTGACCGTCCGCCGCCGCCCGGTGGTCGAGCTGCTGGTCCTCGGCGACGAACTGCTCGGCTCCGGCCTGCCCCGGCCCGGCCTGGTCCGGGACGCGCTCGGCCCGCTGCTGCCGCCGTGGCTGTGCGCCGCCGGGGCCACGACCGGCGAACCGCGCGCCGTCCGGGACGACTTCGGTCTACTGCGGGACGCCCTGCGGCACTCCACCGCCGACGTGGTGGTCACCACCGGCGGCACGGCCGCCGGACCGGTGGACTACCTGCACCGGGCGCTCGCCGAGGTCGGCGCCCGGCTGCTGGTGGACGGGGTCGCCGTGCGCCCCGGCCATCCGATGCTGCTCGCCGAACTGCCCGGCGGTCGCCACCTGGTGGGCCTGCCCGGCAATCCGCTGGCCGCCGTGGCGGGGGCGGTCACGCTCGCACTGCCGCTGCTGCACGGGCTGGCCGGCCGCTCCACCGCCCGCCCGGTCCGGGCGGCGGCCGTCGACGACCTGCCCGGGCACCCGGCGGACACCCGGCTGCTCCCGGTCCTGCGCACCGACCGAGGGATCGTCCAGCTCCGGTACGACGGACCGGCGATGCTCCGGGGTCTGGCCCGGGCCGACGCACTGGCGGTGGTGCCGCCCGGCGGCGCGGCGGCCGGCGACCTGATCGAACTGGTGGAGGCCCCGTGAACACCCGACGCAGGCGCGAGCGGTTCCCCGGCCCGCTCACCCCCGGGACCGAGCCCTGGGCGGACGCCGGGATCGTGCTGCCGGCCCGGCGGTCGGCGCCCGCCGTCCGGCAGGTCGGCGTCCGGCTGCTGATCGCGCTCGCCGTGCTGCTGGCCACCACGTTGGTCGTCTGGCTGGACCGCGACGGCTACAACGACAACGCCGGCGGCGGGCTGAGCTTCCTCGACGCGGCGTACTACGCCACCGTGACGCTCTCCACCACCGGGTACGGCGACATCACCCCGTACAGCGAGGGTGCCCGCCTCACCAACATCTTCGTGATCACGCCGCTCCGGGTGGTCTTCCTGATCATCCTGGTCGGCACCACCCTTGAGGTGCTCACCGAACGCACCCGTCAACAGTGGCGGTTGAACCGCTGGAGGTCCACCGTGCGCGAGCACACCGTCGTGATCGGCTACGGCACCAAGGGCCGCAGCGCCGTCGACACGCTGCTCGGCCAGGGAGTGCGCAAGGACGAGATCGTGGTGGTCGACCCGCAGCGCAAGGTGGTCGACCAGGCCGCCCAGCACGGCCTGGTCGGCGTGGTCGGCGACGCCACCCGGACCGACACCCTGATCCGTGCCGGACTGCCCACCGCCGCCCGGGTGGTGGTCGCGCCGGAGCGGGACGACACCGCCGCACTGGTCACCCTGACGGCGCGCCAGCTCACCAGGGCGGCCACCATCGTCGCCGCCGTCCGCGAGGACGAGAACGCCCCGCTGCTCCGGCAGAGCGGCGCGGACGTCGTGGTCACCAGCTCCAGTTCGGCCGGCCGGCTGCTCGGCATGTCGATGCTCAGCCCGCACGCCGGCGAGGTCATGGAGGACCTGCTGACCTACGGCAACGGCCTGGACGTGATCGAGCGCCCCGTCACCCGGGCCGAGGCCGGGCACAGCCCGCGGGAGTGCGAGGACCTGGTGGTGGCGGTGGTCCGCGGCCGCCGGGTGATCAACTACACCGAGCAGGAGGCGCAGACGCTGCAGCTGACCGACCGGGTGATCGTCATCAAGTGATCCGGTTGCCCGTAGGGTCGGGCACCATGACCGATCAACCGCAGCTCCCCTTCGGCACCTTCGACGCCTTCGGACCCGCGCTGGACGTGGTCGACCAGCTGGCCGGGCCGGTGGCGGACGCCCTCAAGAACTGGGACGACCGGGAGGCCGCCCGGTCCGTGCTGTACGTGGACACCGACCCGGAGAAGGCCGACACCGCCGTCTTCTGCGAGACCTACGGCGTCCCGCCGGAGGCCTCGGCGAACTGCGTGGTGGTCGCCGCCAAGCGCGGCGGCGGGACGACCCTGGCCGCCTGCCTGGCACTGGCGACCACCCGGGTGGACGTCAACCGCGCGGTCCGCCGGCACCTGGAGGCCCGCAAGGCGTCGTTCGCGCCGATGGACACGGCCGTCGCCGCGAGCGGCATGGAGTACGGCGGCATCACCCCGGTCGGTCTGCCCGCGGACTGGCCGCTGCTGGTCGACGAGGCGGTGGCCGCGACGCCGTACGTGCTGGTGGGCAGCGGGCGGCGGCGGGGCAAGCTGATCCTGCCGGGCCGGGTGCTGGCCGGGCTGCCGGGCGCCGTGGTGCTGCCGGATCTGGCGGGCTGACGCGACGGGCCCGACCGGATCCGGTCGGGCGGGCACCGGGAGCGGTCCCGACCGGGGTGCCGCGGAGTAGCGTCGGGATCATGCATGCGATGACGATTCCTGAACCCGGTGGGCCCGAGGCGCTGGTCTGGGCCGAGGTGCCGGATCCGGTGCCCGGTGAGGGCGAGGTCCTGGTCGAGGTGGCGGCGACCGCCGTCAACCGCGCCGACCTGCTCCAGCGGCAGGGCCTCTACAACCCGCCGCCCGGCAGCTCGCCCTACCCCGGTCTGGAGTGCGCGGGCCGGATCACCGCCCTGGGTCCCGGGGTGGCCGGCTGGGCGGTCGGCGACGAGGTCTGCGCGCTGCTGGTCGGCGGCGGGTACGCGGAGCGGGTGGCGGTCCCGGTCGGGCAGCTGCTGCCGGTACCGAAGGGGCTGACCCCGGAGGAGGCCGCCGCGCTGCCGGAGGTCGCCTGCACCGTCTGGTCCAACGTGTTCCTCACCGCCAACCTGCGTCCGGGCGAGACCGTGCTGGTGCACGGCGGCGCCAGCGGCATCGGGACGATGGCGATCCAGCTGGCCAAGGCGGTCGGCGCCCGGGTGGCGGTGACGGCGGGCAGCGCCGGGAAGCTCGCCCGGTGCGCGGAGCTGGGCGCCGACGTCCTGATCGACTACCGGGAGCAGGACTTCGTCGAGGTGCTGCGGGAGGCCACCGACGGGGCCGGGGCGGACGTGATCCTGGACATCATGGGCGCCCGGTACCTGCAGCGGAACGTGGACGCGCTGGCGGTCAACGGGCGGCTGGTGATCATCGGGCTGCAGGGCGGCGTGCAGGGCGAGCTCAACCTGAACACCCTGCTGCGCAAGCGCGGCGCGGTGATCGCCACCAACCTGCGCGGCCGGCCGCTCGCCGAGAAGGCGGCGATCGTGGCGGCGGTGCGCGAGCACGTCTGGCCGCTGGTGGAGTCGGGCGTGGTGAAGCCGGTGATCGACCGGGTGGTGCCGCTGGCCGACGCGGCCGCCGCGCACCGGGCACTGGAGGCCGGCGAGCAGGTCGGCAAGGTGGTGCTGCGGGCCTGACGGGGCCGGGTCCGAGGGCGGGCGGGAACCGGGGGGCGAACGGCCCAGGATGGTTCGAAATGCCCTGAATGTCGGATTGTGTGAGGCTGTTCGGGAGCTGTCCCGCCGCCGACCCGCCCTGCGCGGTCGGCCGTCGCGGAAGGACCTCGATCGTGGCCGCACCTTCGTACGCGTTCCTCGGGCCGCTGCCCGCAGCGTTGTCGCACCGCCGTTCCCGCCGCGCCGGGCGTGTCCTCGCCCGGCGCGCCGAGCGGTGCTCGCGGCGCCTGCTGGCGGTGGCGGTGCTCGGTCTCGCGGTGCCGCTGACGGTCCCGGTGGCGGTCGCCGCCCCGGTCGGACCCGGCGCCGCCGTCCGGCCCGCCTCCCTCGCCCCGCCCCCCTCGACCGGGTCCGGCACGCTGTCCGGGACCGCCGGGGCGGACGAACCCCCCGCGGCGGACGAACCTGCCGCGGCGGGCGGGGCGGGCGTGTCGGCGGAGCCGGGCGCGGCGCTGCCCTCGGGCGGGGTGGTGCGTTCCGGTTCGCCCTCCCCGGCCCCGGCGGGGCCGTCCGGGCCGTCCGGTGGAGCCGCCACCGGGCCCGCCGCCTCGCCGGCCCCGGTCTCCGGGCCCGCCGCCACCGGGCCGGTGACCTCGGAGCCGTCCACCCCGCGACCCGCCGCCACGGGGCCGGCCGCGCCGGGGCCCGTTCCCGCCCCGGAGCCGGAGCCGGAGCCCTCGGCCGCGCCGGACACGCCGGACACGCCGGACACGCCGCCGGTCACGTCTCCCGTCCCGGCCGTGTCGGCGACCGCCGTCGCCACCGCGGCGACCCCGACCGCCGTCACGCCGCCGCGGGTCCAGAGCGCTCACCCCCGGCCCGGCGCCGGCGGGCTCCGGGCCGATCGGGACCAGAAGTGGTTCCGGCACCGCCCGGGCTCGGCGCCCGAACGTGTGCGGTCCGCGCCGGAGCGCGGCCGGGAGCACTCCGTCGAGCAGCCGCCGGAGCAGCCCTCCGCGACCGCCGCCCCCGGGGCGGACCCCGCCGGTGCCGGGGGGCCGACCGACTCCGCCGACACCACGGGGAGCGCGGTGGTGGCGCTCGGCCGGCCCGACGCGCAGGCCGTGGCGGCCCCGGTCGTGCTGCCCGCCCGCTGGCACGACGCCTCCACCCTCCAGCTGCCGCTCGGCGCCGGCCTCGGCCTGATCGGCTGCGGCCTGGGGCTGATCGGCCTCCGGCTGCGCAGGAACTGAGCGGCGCCCGGGCCGGGGAGGTCGGTCGGCACCCGCGGTGGCGGGCGTGCCCCGGCCCCGGGCGAACTGAGTATCCGTACGGATACCGGCGGCCCGCCCGGGGGGCGTAGCGTCGTGTCCGGGCAGGCGGCGGTACGCGTGCGGCGGCCGATGCCGGTCCGGGGCGGTGCGGTCGGGGGCCTCCACCCGACCAACCCCAGTGAGGGAGAATGTGATTCATGACGAATCCGATGAACGAGCGCTCGTCGCAGGAGCTCTACCAGGGCATGGGCGGGCAGTCGCAGGACGGCCAGAAGGTGCTGATCGTCGGACCGGACGGCCTGCCGGTGGGCCACGGGTTCCCCGGTTCGCCGGGGAACGACGACGGTGACGGCCCGCGTGAACTGCCGGTGACCGAGATGGTCGAGCAGCCGGCCAAGGTGATGCGGATCGGCAGCATGATCAAGCAGCTGCTGGAGGAGGTCCGGGCGGCCCCCCTCGACGAGGCCAGCCGGGCCCGGCTGAAGGACATCCACGCCAGTTCGATCAAGGAGCTGGAGCTCGGCCTGGCGCCCGAGCTGGTCGCGGAGCTGGAACGGCTCTCGCTGCCGTTCACCGAGGACTCGATCCCGACCGAGGCCGAGCTGCGGATCGCGCAGGCGCAGCTGGTGGGGTGGCTGGAGGGCCTGTTCCACGGCATCCAGACCGCCCTGTTCGCGCAGCAGATGGCGGCGCGGGCGCAGCTGGAGCAGATGCGGCGGGCGCTGCCGCCCGGTCTGCACGGCGGCGAGCCGGAGGGCGACGACCCGGGCGAGGGCCGCGGCATCCGTTCCGGCCCGTACCTGTAGGCCCGGCGGGACACCGCGGGACGGCGCGCCGCCGCACCGCGGCGGCCGTCACGGCATCGGGCGTACCACGACGACCCGGTGTCGAACGCACTACCGACCGGTACCGGGTCGCGGACCGGACACAGTGTCGGCCCTGAGCCGATCACCGGCGCCGCGAGCCGATACCCTGGGCCCCTGTCGCAGGCCGGGCGAGCGCCGCGACAGGGGTCGGGCAGGCCGTCGGGCCGGGCCCGGACACGCACGGACGAGACCGAACGTCACGGTCGCGGCGGCACTGCCGCGACGAGGGGGAGCAGAGGACCATGAGCGAGCACGGCAACGCGGAGGTCGAGGGCTACTCCCTGGGCAACGGCCGGTACGTGCTGCAGCGGGTGCTGGGCGAGGGCGGCATGGCCTCCGTGCACCTCGCGTACGACAACGTCCTGAAGCGGCCGGTGGCGCTGAAGAGCATGCACGCCGAGCTCGGCCGGGACGCGTCGTTCAAGGAGCGGTTCCGCCGTGAGGCGCAGGCCGTGGCCCGTCTGGAGCACGAGAACATCGTCCGGGTCTACGACACCGGCGAGGACGTGGCCCCCGACGGCTCCACCACGCCGTACATCGTGATGCA
This sequence comes from Kitasatospora sp. NPDC058406, assembly GCF_042722765.1. Taxonomy (NCBI): domain Bacteria; kingdom Bacillati; phylum Actinomycetota; class Actinomycetes; order Kitasatosporales; family Streptomycetaceae; genus Kitasatospora; species Kitasatospora sp. NPDC058406. The sequence continues at coordinate 39,872 of NZ_JBHXKE010000017.1, read as the reverse complement.
GCTGGTCGACGGCAAGGGCCTGCGGGACGCGATCAACGAGGCGGTCGCCCAGCACGGCGCGATGCCCGTCGAGGAGGCGCTGCGGGTCACCGTCGGCGTGCTGAACGCGCTGGAGGCCTCGCACGACCAGGGCCTGGTGCACCGTGACATCAAGCCCGGCAACGTCATGTTCGACCGCAAGGGCGTCGTCAAGGTCATGGACTTCGGCATCGCCCGCGCGCTGGAGAGCGGGGTCACCTCGATGACCCAGACCGGCATGGTGGTCGGCACGCCGCAGTACCTCTCGCCCGAGCAGGCGCTGGGCAAGCCGGTGGACGCGCGCTCCGACCTGTACTCGGTCGGCGTGATGCTCTTCGAGATGATCACCGGCCAGCTGGTCTTCGACGGCGACTCGGCCTTCTCGATCGCCTACAAGCACGTCCAGGAGGAGCCGCCGGCGCCGTCCACGCTCAACCGGGCGCTCGACCCGGCGGTCGACGAGTTCGTCGCCACGGCGCTGCGGAAGGACCCGGCGCACCGGTTCGCGAGCGCGGCGGCGATGCGGGACGAGGCCGAGCGGCTGATCGCGGTGGCCAAGGGCGGCGGCAGCCCCCTGGCGGCCAGCTCCCCGCTGGTGATCACCGACGGCCCGCGTTCGGTGCACGCCGCCCCGCCGGTCCCGTCCGTCCCGCAGGCCCCGCAGACGCCGCAGCCGTTCCACCGGCCGCCGGCCTACCAGACCCCGCCGCCGGCGTTCCAGACGCCGCCGCCGCACTTCCCGCAGCAGGCGCACACCCCGCCGCCGCAGCCGCAGGCCTACCAGACCCCGCCGCCGGCGTTCCAGACGCCGCCGCCGCACTTCCCGCAGGCGCACACCCCGCCGCCGCAGCCGATGCCGGCGCCGTTCCAGCCGGCCCCCGCGTCGAACAGCGGTGGCTGCTCCACGGCCCTGGTGATCGTCGGCATCATCGTCGGCGTGATCGTGCTGGCCGTCATCATCATTGCGATCGTGGTCAACCGAGCCAAGAACGAGACCGCCGGCGGGTCGACCTCGCGGGTCTCGGAGCGGACGGCCACCGTGCTCCACCTGGACGGTCCGGCCGACCGGAATGGCCTGCTCTGACGCATTCCGTCCGGATCGGGCGTGCCACGGGGGCAGGCCGGAGGCGGTAGCGTTCGGGCAAACGAGGCGACAGGGCACCGCGATCCGAGCGAAGGCCCGGGGCGAGGAGCGATGGCACAGACGCAGCAGCCGGACGACGACGAGGGCGCCTGGGCGACCGGTTCGGCCGGTGGTGCCCCGAGGACGCCCGGAACCGGTAGCGACGCCGCCACCACCGCGCTCCCGCCGTTCGGCGGCCCGCAGACGCCGGGCCGTGGCACCGCCGCCCCGCTGGGCACGGTCGGCGACGGCCGCTACCGGCTGACCCACCGGCTCGGCCGGGGCGGCATGGCCGAGGTGCTCGCCGCCCAGGACGTCCGGCTCGGCCGGACCGTCGCGGTCAAGCTGCTCCGCGGCGAGCTGGCCCAGGACGAGATCGCCCGGCTCCGCTTCACCCGGGAGGCGCACGCCGTCGCGGCGCTCAACCACCACGCGATCGTCGCGGTGTACGACACCGGCGAGGAGTACGTCGGCGAGGAGTCGACGCCGTACATCGTGATGGAGCTGGTCGAGGGCCGGACCGTCCGCGAGCTGCTGGTGGACGAGTCGGAGCCGCCGGTCGACCAGGCGCTGCTGATCATCGCCGGGGTGCTGGAGGCGCTCGCCTACAGCCACCGGCACGGCATCGTGCACCGGGACATCAAGCCGGCCAACGTCATCATCACGACCACCGGCGCGGTCAAGGTGATGGACTTCGGCATCGCCCGCGCGCTGACCGGGACCGCCTCCACCATGACCCAGACCGGCATGGTCATGGGCACCCCGCAGTACCTCTCGCCCGAGCAGGCGCTCGGCAAGCCGGTCGACCACCGCTCCGACCTGTACGCGGCCGGCTGCATGCTCTACGAGCTGCTGACCCTGCGCCCGCCGTTCACCGGCGACACGCCGCTCTCGGTGGTCTACCAGCACGTCCAGGACATGCCGGTGCCGCCCTCGCAGGCCAACCCGCGGGTACCGGCGGCGCTCGACCCGCTGGTGCTGCGCTCGCTCGCGAAGAACCCGGACGACCGCTTCCAGGACGCCGACGAGTTCCGCGCGCACCTCGAACACGCGTTGCGCGAACTGCAGGGCGGCACGGGTGCCTGGGCGGCCGGTTCCGCGGCCTCCGGCCTGGCCGCGGCCGGGCAGGGCTACGGCGGCATGCCGGTGCCCGGCGCGGACGAGACCGCGGTGCTCGGGGCCGGCGTCCCGGGGGACCCGACGGCGATGCTGCCGTACCAGGTGCCGGGCGGCCCGCACACCCCGTCCTCGCCCTACCCGGCGGCCGGCGGACCGTACGGCGGCGGTGACGGCGGCGACGGCTCCGGCGGCGGCGGCCACGGACGCGACCGGGGGGGCCGCGGGCCGTGGCGCTGGGTGGCCGGCATCGTGGCGGTGATCGTCGCGTCCGGCGCCGGGATCGCCCTGGCGCTCAGTGGCAACGACGAAGGCTCCGGCGGGAAGATCCAGCCGACCACCCCGCCGCCCGGTGTGGTGTCGACGGCGCCGGAGGCCACCACGCCCACCACGGGCGGCGCCGTGACCACGGCCCCGACCACCCAGAACACCCGGCGCCCGCAGCAGCCGACCGACACCGGCAACGGGAACGGCGGCAACGGCGGCAACCAGAGCCAGCCGCCTGCCACCTCGGGCGGCAAGCACACCATGTCGTCGACCCCGAGCACGACCGGCAGCAAGCCCGCGACGACGGCTCCGCCGGCGACCGGGACGCCGACCGCGCCGCCCACCACCGCCCCGACCACCGCGGGCGGCGGCGCGACGACCGCGCCGCCGGCGACGTCGACGGCGACCCAGCCGCCGCCGGCGACGACGGCACCGCCCGGGGGCAACACCTCGCCGAAGCCGCCGGTCTCCCCGCCGGCGACCGCGGGCTGACCCGAGGGGTCAGTTGGCGAAGGCGTCCAGGACCTGCTCGTACTCCTGGCACCACCACGCCAACTGGCCCGCCGAGGCGGGGTAGAGCGGGTCGGCCCGGTGGTCGGCCCGCTGATAGCGCCACTGGAGCATCCAGAAGTCGTTCAGCCGCTCCCACCAGACCCGGTGCACGGCGGCGGCCAGGTGTTCGGCGGTGGCGGCCCCGGTGGCCCGGTACGACTGCGAGTAGTGCCGGACGCGGACGAGGTCCAGCACCCCCGTGGCCCGGTCGTTGAAGACCAGGGTGGCCGCGCGCACGGCCTCCTCGGCGCGCGGCTGGGGCCCGAGCTTGTCCCAGTCCAGGACCGCCGAGATCCGGCTGCCGTCGTGCAGCAGGTTGAGCCCGTGGAAGTCGCCGTGGGTCCAGCCGGTGGGCGGGGCGGTCTGCGGGGCGGGACGCCGGTGCGCGTGGTCGGCGAGCAGCTCCAGCCGCTCGGAGAGACGCCGTTCGACCAGGGCGTCCAGGTCGTCGAACGGGCGGTGCTCGCGGGCGTGCGAGCGCAGTTCACGGGCGAGTACGGAGCTGTCGCGCGCGTCGGCGCTCCGGTAGCCGGAGGGCTGGGCGACGGGGGCGCAGACGTCGTCGAGGGCGCCGTGCAGTCGGCCGAGCAGCGTGCCGAGGTCGTCGCACTGCGGCAGGGAGAGGTCCGTACCGTGCCGGTGCCGGCCGTCCACCCAGGGGAAGAGGGCGAACAGCCGGCCGCCGAAGGCGGCGACGGTGCCGGTCCGTTCGGCGAGGGCGAGCGGAGGGGCGACGGGCAGCCCCAGGGCGGAGAGCGCGGCCATCGCGCGGTGGTGGCCGGCGACGGCCTCGCGCCCGGCGGTCGCGGCGTCGACGTAGCACTTCAGGAAGTAGGTGCCGGCTTCGGTGGTGACGCGGTAGCCCCGGTTCAGCAGGCCTTCGGCGACGGGTTCGGCGGTGAGCAGGCGGCCCACCCGGTAGCGGCGGAGGATCTCGGCGAGGGCGGCGTGCGGGACGGGCGGGCTGAGCGTTCCTATCGGGGGGGCCGTGAGGTCGGGACGGGCTGGTGCACAGGCAAGGGTCTGGCTGAAAGTCACAGCCAGAGGTTAGGGCCCCCCGGCGGGGGCCCTTGACAGGGCGTCAGATGTGTGCAGCTCGCGAGTCAGTGCTGGTGGTCCGCCTGGTGCCGTGCCACGAAGGCGGCCGCCTGGGTCCGTCGCTCCATCCCCATCTTGGCGAGCAGACTGGAGACGTAGTTCTTGACCGTCTTTTCGGCGAGGTGCAACTCGTTCCCGATCTGACGATTGGTCATCCCTTCGCCGATCAGGTCGAGGATGCGGCGCTCCTGCTTGGTGAGCTGGGACAGTCGTTCGTCCTCCTTCTCGCCGCCGTCGCGCAGCCGGGCGAGCACCCGGCTGGTGGCCACCGGGTCGAGCAGCGACTTCCCGGCGGCGACGTCCCGCACGGCGGTGATCAGGTCGGTGCCGCGGATCGCCTTCAGCACGTAACCGGAGGCACCCGCCATGATCGAGTCGAACAGCGCCTCGTCGTCGGAGAAGGAGGTCAGCATCAGGCACTTGATCTCCGGCAGCCGGGAGCGGATCTCCCGGCAGACCTCGACGCCGTTGCCGTCCGGCAGGCGGACGTCGAGCACCGCGACGTCGGGGTGGACGGCCGGGATCCTGGTGAGCGCCTCGGCGGCGGTGCCGGCCTCGCCGACCACCTCGATGTCGTCCTCGACCGAGAGGAGTTCGTGGACGCCCCGCCGGACCACTTCGTGGTCGTCGAGCAGGAATACCCTGATTTGTCCAATATCAGTCACGCGCAAAGCCTCCCATATCACCCTACAAAAGACCTATCGCCCGCACCAGGGCGGGGGTGCGATCCGGCCAGAGCGGGAGAAAGCGATGCCGGTAACCCCCTTACGCGGGAGCCCCCGCCCGGATAACGTGCGCAGGTGTCCTGATGGCGACCGAATTGAGAGCTGCGCCACACCCGTAGTTGTCGGCATCCAACAACTAGGACGTCCTAGCGCAGACGCGCCCGGGGCGGACGCTGGGTAACGTTCTCGTGAGGGCGACGTCGGAAGAGGATCACCACCTGCCCCGCAGTAGGTGCGCACACCCACGCGCGCCCCGCGAGGCGGTGACCGGACCGGTCACCGGCGACCCCGGGCGGCCGGACAGACCGAGGAGTGAACGTGACCGTCAAAAGCACGGCGAGGGCCCGCAAGAAGGCGGCCCCCGGCGTCCCTGACACCCTCCGCGCCACGGGTACGGACGCCCAGCCGGAGCTCGTGCAACTGCTCACCCCGGAAGGCGAGCGGGTCGAGCACCCGGACTACCCGCTCACGGTGGAGCCCGACGAGCTTCGCGCCCTCTACCGTGACCTGGTGCTGGTGCGCCGGTTCGACGCCGAGGCGACCTCCCTGCAGCGACAGGGGGAGCTGGGCCTCTGGGCCTCGCTGCTCGGCCAGGAGGCCGCCCAGGTCGGCTCCGGGCGCGCGCTGCGCCCCGGCGACTACGCCTTCCCGACCTACCGCGAGCACGGTGTCGCCTGGTGCCGTGACGTGGACCCGCTGAACCTGCTCGGCATGTTCCGCGGCGTGAACCACGGCGGCTGGGACCCGAACGAGAAGAACTTCCACCTCTACACCATCGTGATCGGCGCGCAGACCCTGCACGCCACCGGCTACGCGATGGGCATCACCAAGGACGGCTCCGACGACGCGGTCATCGCGTACTTCGGCGACGGTGCCTCCAGCCAGGGCGACGTCAACGAGGCCTTCACCTTCGCCTCGGTCTACAACGCGCCCGTGGTGTTCTTCTGCCAGAACAACCAGTGGGCGATCTCCGAGCCCACCACCACCCAGACCAAGATCCCGCTGTACCGCCGCGCCTCCGGCTTCGGCTTCCCGGGCGTCCGGGTCGACGGCAACGACGTGCTGGCGTGCCTGGCCGTCACCCGCTGGGCGCTGGAGCACGCGCGCAGCGGCAACGGCCCCGTCCTGATCGAGGCCTTCACCTACCGGATGGGTGCGCACACCACCTCCGACGACCCCACCCGCTACCGGCTCGCCGAGGAGACCGAGGCCTGGAAGGCCAAGGACCCGATCAGCCGGCTCAAGGTCCTCCTGGAGAAGGAGGGCCTGGCCGACGAGGAGTTCTTCGCCTCGATCGACGCCGAGAGCGAGCAGCTGGGGCTGCGGGTGCGCGAGGGCGTGCGCGGCATGCCGGACCCGGACCCGACCCTGATCTTCGACCACGTCTACGCCGAGCCGCACACGCTGGTCGATGAGGAACGGGCCGGGTACGTCGAGTACGCGGCCTCCTTCGAGGCGGGGGAGAACCTCTGATGGCCGGTCAGCTCAGCATTGCCAAGGCGCTCAACGACGCGCTGCGGAAGTCGCTGGAGAACGACCCGAAGACCGTCCTGATGGGCGAGGACATCGGCAAGCTCGGTGGCGTCTTCCGGATCACCGACGGCCTGCAGAAGGACTTCGGCGAGGACCGGGTGATCGACACGCCGCTCGCCGAGTCCGGCATCGTCGGCACCGCGATCGGCCTGGCCCTGCGCGGCTACCGCCCGGTGGTGGAGATCCAGTTCGACGGCTTCGTCTACCCGGCCTTCGACCAGATCGTCTCCCAGCTGGCGAAGATGCACGCCCGCGCGCTCGGTCACGTGAAGATGCCGGTCACCGTCCGCATCCCGTTCGCGGGCGGCATCGGCGCGGTCGAGCACCACAGCGAGTCGCACGAGGCCTACTTCGCGCACACCGCCGGTCTGCGCGTGGTCGCCCCCTCCAACGCGCACGACGCGCACTGGATGCTGCGCCAGGCCATCGAGTCGGACGACCCGGTGATCTTCCTGGAGCCCAAGCGCCGCTACTGGGACAAGGGCGAGATCGGCGACGCCGCCGACCTGGGGCTGCACGACGCCCGGATCGTCCGCCCCGGCACCGACGCCACGCTGATCGCCTACGGCCCGATGGTCAAGGTCTGCCTGGAGGCCGCCGCGGCCGCCGAGGAGGACGGCCGCCGGCTGGAGGTGGTCGACCTGCGTTCGCTCTCCCCGGTGGACTTCGCCGCCCTGGAGGAGTCGGTCAAGCGCACCGGCCGCGGCATCGTGGTGCACGAGGCGCCGGTCTTCCTGGGCATGGGCGCCGAGCTGGCCGCCCGCCTCACCGAGCGCTGCTTCTACCACCTGGAGGCGCCGATCCTGCGGGTCGGCGGCTACCACGCGCCCTATCCGCCGTCCCGGGTCGAGGAGGCGTTCCTGCCCGACCTGGACCGCGTGCTCGACGCCGTCGACCGCGCGTTCGCCTACTGAGCGGGGAGCGAAGATGACCACCGAAGTTCGCTCGCTCCGCGAGTTCAAGATGCCCGACGTGGGCGAGGGCCTCACCGAGGCCGAGATCCTCAGCTGGCACGTCAAGCCCGGTGACACCGTGACGGACGGCCAGATCGTCTGCGAGGTGGAGACCGCCAAGGCCGCCGTGGAGCTGCCGATCCCGTTCAACGGGGTCGTCGAGCAGCTGTTCTTCCCGGAGGGCGCGACGGTCGACGTCGGCGCCGTGATCATCTCGGTCGCGGTGGCCGGCGAGGCAGGGGCTCCCGCCCCCGCCGTCGCGGCCCCGGCGGCTCCGCCGGCCCCGGCCGCCGAGGTCGAGCCCGAGCGGCGCGAGGTGCTGGTCGGCTACGGCCCGCGGACCGGTGTCGCCCAGCGCCGGGCCCGCCGCACGACCGTGGTGGCGACCGCCTCCACCTCGGCCCCGGTGGCCCCGGCTCCGGCCGTGACTCCGGTTCCGGCCCCGGTCGTGGCCCCGGCCCCCGTCGTGGCTCCCGCTCCCGCGGCGGTGCCCGCACCGGCGGTGGCGCCCGCCGCCGTCACCGGTGACCGCCCGCTGGCCAAGCCGCCGGTGCGCAAGCTCGCCAAGGACCTCGGGATCGACCTGCGGGCCGTCACCCCGACCGGCCCCGCCGGCGTCGTCACCCGCGAGGACCTGCACGCCCACGCGGCAGCGTCCACCGCTCCGGTGCCCGCCGCGGTCGAGGCCGCGGCCCCGGCCCCGGCCGCCGAGCCGACGGTCGCCGCCCAGGTGGCCGTTCCGGTCGCGGGCGACGTCCGGGTGCCGATCAAGGGCGTCCGCAAGGCGATCGCGCAGGCGATGGTGGCCTCGGCCTTCACCGCCCCGCACGTCACCGAGTTCGTCCAGGTCGACGTCACCCGCACGATGAAGTTCGTCCGCCGGCTCAAGGAGAGCGGCGAGCTGGGCCGGGACGTCCGGGTCAGCCCGCTGCTGCTGGTCGCCAAGGCGCTGCTCACCGCGATCAAGCGCCACCCGGAGATCAACGCCCAGTGGGACGAGGCGGCCCAGGAGATCGTCATCAAGGGTCAGGTGAACCTCGGCATCGCCGCGGCCACCCCGCGCGGCCTGATCGTCCCCAACATCAAGGACGCGGGCGGCAAGACCCTCGGGGGCCTGGCGGTGTCGCTCGGGGAGCTGATCGACACCGCCCGCCAGGGCAGGACCTCGCCGAACGACATGCAGGGCGGCACGGTCACCATCACCAACGTCGGCGTCTTCGGCGTCGACACCGGCACCCCGATCCTCAACCCGGGCGAGGCCGCGATCCTGGCCTTCGGCGCGGTCCGGGAACTGCCGTGGGTGCACAAGGGCAAGGTGGTCCCGCGACAGGTGACCACACTGGCGCTCTCCTTCGACCACCGCCTGGTGGACGGGGAGCTGGGCTCGCGGGTGCTGGCCGACGTGGCGGGCATCCTGGAGTACCCGAAGCGTCTGATCACCTGGGGCTGAGCCCCGGCTGCCGAAAGGGCCCTGCCTCCGCACCGCCGTGCGGAGGCAGGGCCCTTCGTCTACCCCGTGCGTCGGCCGCTACCGCCCTGGCTCAGTGGCGGGCGCCGCGCAGGCGGCGCACGGCGACCAGGACGGCTGCGCCGGCGGTGGCGAGGGTGCCGGCGAGGGCGGCGAGGAGGCCGTTGGGGGTGCCGGCGCCGGTCTGGGCGAGCTCCGGGGTGCCGGCGGGCGCGGTGGTGGCCGGTGCGGTGGTGGGCGTGGCCGCGGGGGCCCCGGTGGCCGCGGTGCCGGGGGAGGCGGCCGGAGTCTGCGCGGCGACCGGCTCGGCGGGAGCGGGCTTGGCGGTGCCGGTCGGCTTGGCGGCCGGCTTCGGGGTGGCGGGCTTGGCCGTGGCGGAGGGCTTCGCGGTGGGCTTCGCGGTGGGCTGGGCGGCGCCCGTGCCCTGGGGCCGCGTCACCTTGACCGCCTTCAGGTCGGTCGCACCCGGGGCGCCCGCGCCGGCGCGGCCGACCGAGGCCAGCAGGTTGATCGTGGTGACGTCCTCGGGAGTGGTCGGGGCGAGGGAGAAGCGGAACCTGAAGGTGACCGACGTGTTGTCGGACATCCTCTGGCGCTGGGCGTCGCCGGCGTCGATGATGCGGTAGCAGCCTTCGGTCGCCGGGACGTTCTTCCACGCGCCGGTGTAGTCCAGGAACTGGATCCGGACATCCTTCGAACGCACCGCCGCGCGCTCACCCGGCGTGTAGATGGCGAACTGGGGCTCCATCCCGTGGGCCTCGGTGCCGGTCTTGTTGGTGACCTTCAGGGAGACCTCGTTCCAGCCGCCGTCCGCGACGACCGAGGACTTGGCGGAGGTGAGGGCGGCGTCCGGGGAGACCAGGGTTCCGGGGGCGTGGTGCTCGGTGCCGGTGGCCGGGTGCGGGCCGCCGATCCGGTCGTCCCCGCAGGCCCAGGAGGTGTCGGCGGTCATGAGCTGGACGGAGCCGACGAGGACGGCGGTGGCGGCGACGGTGGCGAGGCGGCGGCCGGAGAGCGGGCGGATGTTCTTCGCGAATGCGGGCATAACGGACTTGCTCATGACGTGTCTCCCCAGGGTCATGGTGGTGCGGGTGTGTGAGGTGAAGGTGACCGGCGTCCGCTGCTCGCGAGCGGTAGCGCCCCCCGGCCCTCGCCGGTCTCGCTCTCCGTGCCTTCATCCGTATAGACGTCCGTCCCCGCCGGGGGTTGCAGGTGGGTTCGGAAGTTTTTCCGGGAATCCTCGAACCGCCCGCGGTGGGGGCTGCTCCGCGATACTGCCGGGATGGCAGAGGAGCTGATAACCCGTGCGGCCGAGGGTCCTTCCGACCACCCCGAGGAACGCCGCTCGCTGCGGCGGGACGCCTCCGTCCCGGCGCTGCTGGCCGGACTGGTGTGCATCGTGGTGTCGTTCTCCGGTCCGCTGGTCGTGGTGCTCGCGGCGGCCGCCGCCGGGCGGCTGGACCAGGCGCAGACCGCCTCCTGGATCTGGGCGGTCGCGGTCGGCAGCGGGCTGACCTGCCTGCTGCTCAGCTGGTGGACCAGGACGCCGGTGATCACCGCCTGGTCCACCCCCGGCGCCGCCCTGCTGGTGACCAGCCTCGGCGACTACCCCTACCGGGAGGCGATCGGCGCCTTCCTGGTGAGCGGGGTGGTGGTGGCGCTGTTCGGGGTCACCGGGCTGTTCGGCCGGCTGATCGCCGCCGTCCCGGCCGGGATCGTCAACGCGATGCTGGCGGGCATCCTCTTCTCCTTCGGCGCCGGGATCTTCGGCGCGGTGAAGGGGGCGCCCGTCCTGGTGCTCGGCAGCTTCGCGGCCTTCCTGCTCGCCAGGCGGACGGCCCCCCGGTACGCCGTGCCGGCCGCGCTGCTGGTCGGCGGGGTGCTGGCGGCCGTCACCGTCGGTCTGCCGCTGGACCTCGGATCCGGCGGGCCGACCCGGCCGGTGTTCACCGTGCCCGCGTTCACCGGGCCGGCCATGGTGGGTCTGGCGCTGCCCCTCACCATCGTCGCGCTGGCCTCGCAGAACGCGCCCGGCCTCGGCGTGATGCGGGCCTTCGGCTACCGGCCGGACGACCGGCTGCTGATCGGATCCACGGGCGGGGTCTCCGTCCTGCTGGCGCCGTTCGGCTCGCCCGGCGTCAACCTGGCCGCGATCACCGCCGCCATCTGCGCCGGCCCGGAGAGCCACCCCGACCCGCGCCGTCGTTATGTGGCCGGGATGTCGGCGGGCCTGCTCTACCTGGTGGTGGGCAGTTTCGGAGGGGTCCTGGTGAGCCTGTTCACCGGACTGCCGAAGGAACTGATCGCGGTGATCGCCGGGGTGGCGCTGCTGGCCTCGCTGCAGGGCAGCCTGGCCGCGGCGGTCGCCGAGGAGCGCGGCCGGGACGCGGCGGTGGTGACCTTCCTGGCGACCGCCTCCGGGATGAGCCTGTTCGGCATCGGCGCGGCCTTCTGGGGCCTGCTGTTCGGCCTCGTCACCCATCTGGTGCTGGAGGCCCGGCGGGACCGGGGCCGCTGAGGTCACGGCCCGGGGTGATCATCCACCTGACAGGACTCATAGGTATGACTGGTGAGGTGCCTGTCGTTCGGCCAGGTCGGTGACATTTTCGCCGACCGGTGAGGCCGACACACCGGGCCGGGTACGTCTTCGCGTCCACCACCCGGGCGACACCGGGTGACCGGAACGTCGAGGACGCACCCGTATGCCGCCTGGCAACCCTGGCCGGCTCGTCCGGAGTCTGGCCGCGCTCGTGCTGGTGTCCACCGCCGTACTCCCGGCCGCGCTCGAACTGGCCGGCCCGTCACCGTTCGGGGTGATCGGTCCCGGCGCCCCCGCCGACCGGGCGGTGCCGCCGCACGCCGCGCTCCGGGCCGACGTGCGCGTCGCCGGCACCGCGCCGACCGTCGACATACGGCGGACCGGCGACCCGGCCAACCGGATCACCCTCGTCCTGCTCGGCGACGGGTACACCGAGGCCGAGCAGGAGCTGTTCCGCGAGCAGGCGGACCGGGCCTGGCACGCCCTGATGGAGATCGAGCCGTTCCGCAGCTACCAGGGGTTCTTCAACATAAGGCGTGTCGAGGTGGTCTCCCCGGTCTCGGGCATCGCCGAGACCGAGAGTCGCGGACGCCAGGCGGCCACCCCGCTCGGCATGCACTTCTGGTGCGAGGGCACCGCCCGGCTGCTCTGCGCCGACGAGGACGAGACGGCCCGCTTCGCCGGCCGGGGCGACGGCCCGCAGTACCTGATCGCCCTCGCCAACTCCGGGGAGTACGGCGGTGCCGGCGGGACCGGGGTGACCACCCTGGCGGGCGGCAGCCCGGACGCGGGCCGGATCATCCAGCACGAGATAGGGCACACCGTCGGCGACCTCGGCGACGAGTACGACAGCGCGCCGGACGACGCCGACTACCCCAACCTCGCCGTCGAGAACGCCGACGAGATGCGCCGCAAGCAGGTCAAGTGGTGGCGCTGGCTCGGCGCGGAGTCCCCGGACGGCGCCGGGACGATCGGGGCGTACCGCAGCGCCAACGGCGTCTACCGGCCCACCCCGGACTCGGTGATGCGAACCCTCGGCGGCGCGTACAACCTGCCGTCGCGGGAGGCGATCATCGAGGAGATCTACCGGCGGGTCCGGCCGACCGACACCCCGGTCCCGCCCCCCGGTGAGGTCACCGGCCGGCCCCGGCTGGAGGCCAGGCCGCTGCCGCTGGCCGGCGCCCGGCAGCTGCGGGTCGACTGGACGGTGGACGGCGTCCCGGTGGAGCCGCAGGCGGCGGACCGCAGCTGGCTCGACACCGCGCTGCTGGGGCTCGCGCCCGGGCACAGCGCCACCGTCACCGCCACGGTCCGGGACACCACCGACTGGGTCCGCGACGAGGCCTTCCGGGACCGGTACATGACGCGGTCGGTCTCCTGGACGGTGGTGGGGTAGGGGAGCACGGGGCGGGCGGAAAGGGGGCAGGGGGCAGGGGCAGGGCGGGCAGGACCGGGAGTGGCCGGATCGGGACGGCCGGTGTCCGTCCTCGGTCACCCCGGTCTGGGCGTCCAATGATGGGATGACTACGCTGGGCGCACTATGACCGTGGAGCCAGCCCGTCCAGCCAGCCCCCTGCCGGCCGTCGCTCCCGGTGCCACCGCCGCGGTGTCCGCGCCCCCGGTCGTGGCCCACCCGCCGGGCGGGCGGGCCGCCTGGCTGGCCTGGTCCATCGGCGTCAGCGTCTACGTCCTCGCCGTCATCCACCGCACCAGCCTCGGCGTGGCCGGACTCGACGCCGCCGACCGCTTCGGCATCGGCGCCTCCGCGCTCTCCACGTTCTCGATCCTCCAGGTCCTGGTCTACGCGGCCATGCAGATACCCGTCGGGCTGCTGGTCGACCGGTTCGGACCGCGCCGGGTCCTGCTGCTCGGCATCCTGCTGCTCAGCACCGGGCAGCTCGCCTTCGCCTTCTCCGACGCGTTCGCCCCCGCGCTCGCCTCCCGGGCGGTGCTGGGCTGCGGCGACGCCATGACCTTCATCAGCGTGCTGCGGATCGCCGCCCGCTGGTTCCCGGCGGCCAGGAACCCGTTCGTCGCGCAGCTGACCGGCCTCGCCGGGATGGGCGGCAACCTCGTCACCACCGTGGTCCTCGCCCAGGCCCTGCACAGCGAGGGCTGGACGCCCACCTTCACCGCCATCGCCCTGCTCGGCATCGGGGTGTTCGCCCTGGTCGCGCTGTTCCTCCGGGAGGCGCCGGGCACCGTACCTGTCGGGCCCGCCGGGCCCGCCGGGCCCGGCGGGCTGTCCGGGCCCCGGCCCGGTGTCGGGGGGCAGGTGCGGGAGGCCTGGCGGGAGCCGGGCACCCGGCTCGGGCTCTGGGTGCACTTCACCACCCAGTTCCCCGGCAACGCCTTCGGCCTGCTCTGGGGCCTGCCCTACCTGGTCGAGGCGCAGGGCATGTCCCGCACCGAGGCCGGCGGGCTGCTCACCCTGCTGGTGCTCGCCAACATGAGCTTCGGCTTCCTCTTCGGCCGGCTGCTCTCCCGCACCGCCCGCGCCCGGATGCCGATCGTGTTCACCGCCATCGGCGCCACCGCCGCGCTCTGGGCCGCCGTCCTGGCCTGGCCCGGCGGCCACCCCCCGCTCTGGCTGCTGGTCGCGGTCATCCTGGTGATGGGCAGCAACGGCCCGGCCTCCCTGGTCGGCCTCGACTACGCCCGCGCCCGCAACCCCGTCGAACGCCTCGGGACGGCCTCCGGCATCGTCAACATGGGCGGCTTCATCGGCACGATGATCACGCTCCTCGGCATCGGCGTCCTGCTCGACACCCTCAGCCCCGCCGGCGCCGACACCTACTCCGCGACCGCCTTCCGCTGGGCGTTCTGCTGGCAGTACGTCCCCCTCGCGGTGGGCACGCTGATGATCCTCCGGCTCCGCCGGAAGCTGGCACCGGCGACGCCGTAGGGCTTCCGACCTGCGGAAACCTCGGAGCCCTCAGAACTTCTGACGCCTACCGGGCGGAGGTCGACGGTTTGCGCCTCCTGAGGCCGCACGGAGGGCTACGGGGTGACGGCGAAGTTGGTGAGGACGCGGTCGGCGAGCTCCTTGTCGCCCTCGACGGCGACCGGGCCGGGGCGGCCCCGGCCGCAGGCGAGGCGGACGTAGGTCTCCCAGTCGAGGGTGAGCTGCACGTCGGGCGCGAGGCTGATGGACTCGTCGACGGTGCCGCGGCCGGCGGAGTCGACCCGGACGGTGCGCAGGAACTCGACGCGTCCGGTGACGTCGACGACCAGGGCGGTGCCGGCCGGGGCGCCGGCCTGGTGGGCGACCGCCTTCGGCAGCGCCTCCAACAGGACGTCACGGGCGATCAGCGCGGCCGGGGAGTCGAGGTCGCCGGGCAGCCCGAGGGCGCGGCGGAGGTCCTGCTGGTGCACCCAGACGTCGAAGGCCCGCAGGCGCAGCAGCTCGTGGTACGGCACGTCGCGGCCGTGCGGGCCGCCCGGCCGGCGGACCGGTTCGGTGGGGGTCTGCTTGGCGTTCCGCAGCGCGCGGGAGCGGCGGATGATCGTGTACTCCAGCTCGCTGGTCATCTCCAGCGCGGTGTGGCAGCGGCGCTTGTCGACCGGCAGCTCGATGTAGCGGGCGTAGTCGCTGGCGACGTGGCGGAGGTCGCGGGGGAGCGAGTGGATCGGGCGGGGGTCACCGAGCAGTTCGGACTCGACGGCGATGACGTGCGAGACGACGTCCCGGACGGACCAGCCGGGGCATTCGGTGGCCCGGTTCCAGGAGTTCTCCGGCAGTGGCGTCACCAGCTCGGATATCGCCTCGATGGCCTGCGTCCACGCCTCGGTGTAAGCCTGCACGGTCTGGTTGTCCGTCACGGGAATCTCCGGCCCTCCGTCAGCTGCCTTGCCACGCGTGCCCCGGGTTCGGGGTCGGCCGGGAAAGGTCCGGCTTCCGGGCACACACGCTAACCGCACGTTACGCTGCCGGGTGATAGCAGGGCAGCGCTTTCGGGTGACGATCGTAGGACTCTTGCCGTGGACGGTGGTACTGTGCGCGCTTCATTGATCCAACTCGGGGTATCCGACGCCGAGCCGCCCGCCGAGCGGCGGGCCCGCGCGGCCGCGCTGGTCCGGGCGCAACAGGGGGCCGATCTGGTCGTCCTGCCGGAGCTGTGGCCGCTCGGCGGTTTCGCCCACGACCTCTGGTCGGACGGCGCGGAGGCCCTGGACGGGCCGACCTCGGACGCGATGGCGGCGGCCGCGAAGGCGGCCGGTGTCTGGCTGCACGCCGGTTCGATCGTCGAGCGCGATCCGGACGGGCCGATCTACAACACCTCGCTGCTCTTCGCCCCGGACGGCGAGCTGGTGCACACCTACCGCAAGATCCACCGCTTCGGTTTCGACAGCGGGGAGGCGGTGGCGATGGGCGCCGGCCAGGAGATCGTCACGGCCACGACGGACCTCGGCACGCTGGGCCTGGCGACCTGCTACGACCTGCGGTTCCCGGAGCTGTTCCGGGCCCTGCTGGACGCGGGTGCGCAGCTGCTGGTGATTCCGGCGGCGTGGCCGGAGCGGCGGCGGGAGCACTGGACGCTGCTGAACCGGGCCCGCGCGGTGGAGGAGCAGGCGTACGTCCTGGCCTGCAACACGGCGGGCACGCACGGCGGGGTGGAGCAGGCGGGCCACAGCATCGTGGTGGACCCGTGGGGCCGGGTGCTGGCCGAGGCGGGGTCCGGGGAGGAGGTGCTGACCGTGGAGTTCGATCCGGCGGAGGTGGCCAGGGCGCGCGCCGAGTTCCCGGTGCACCGGGACCGTCTGCTGGGCATTCCGGCGCCCGTGCAGAGGTAGCGGCGGCGGAGGAGCGCGCGGGGCGCGCCCGGGGCGTATGGGGGGCTTGTACACGTCGGTGTCCTTTTTGAGAAGATGAGCCTTCGTCGTGTTACCAGCCGTTCTACCGCCGGTCTGTCCCCGTCAGGCCGTCCAGCCCGCCGAGGAGGTCGCGCGCATGTTCGGCACCGGCCCAGGCGACACCCGCCCCGTGATCCACCGGAACAGCCTGCGCGAACAGATCGCCGGCGCGCTGCGCGAGGAGATGATGGCCGGCCGCCTGGCGGCCGGGCGCAACTTCACCGTCAAGGAGATCGCCGAGCTGTACGGGGTCTCGGCGACCCCGGCCAGGGAGGCACTGGTCGACCTGTCCGCGCAGGGGCTGCTCCGGGCCGAGCACCACCGGGGCTTCACGGTGCCCGAGTTCGGCTGGGAGGACTTCCTGGAGATCTTCGAGTCCCGGGTGCTGATCACCGACAGCTACTTCCGGCAGCTGGCCGCGCGTCCCGGACCGACGGACGAGAGCCGGCTGCCCTCGCTGCGCCGCCGTGCGGACGCGGCGGTGCGGGCGGCCCGCGCCGGGAACCTCGACGTGATGGTGGGGTGCGACCGCCGGTTCTGGCAGGAGGTCGCCGGGCTGCTCGGCAACCGCCGGATCGCCGACTACCTGGACTGGCTGCGGGTGCAGTCCTGGATGTTCGCCGCGCCGCACCTGCGGGCGATGCCCGAGCTGTCCGGGGTCTGCTGGGACAGCCACGTCGAGCTGGTGGACGCGATCGAGGCCCGGGACCTCGCGGCCGTCCACCGGATCGTCTGCGAGTACAACCTCTTCACCGTCCGGCTGCTGGCCGAGCTGTCCGGGCAGTCGGTGGAGTCGGTGGGGGTGCTGGCGCTGCTGGCCGGTCGGCCGGTGCCGGAGCGGGCGGCCGTCTCGCCGGGCGGTGCCGCCCTGCCGGGCACCGGCCCGGACCCGACGGCTCCCGGGGACGCCCCGCCGGGCGGTGCCGGAGCGGGTGTGCCGGACGCTCCGGGGATCGCCGCGCCGGTGGAGGGCCCGTCCGACGGCGCGGCCGTCCCGGGCGAGGCGGCGCGCGCCGACGCCGAACTCGGACCGGGCGGGGCGGGCCGGGACCCCGGGCCGGTCCGGCCGGCCGGCGGCGCCCGCGGCCGGGAGCACGAGCTGGGCCGTGAACTGGGCCGTGAACTGGGCCTGGGCCTCGGTCTGGTGCCGCAGCCCCGCTCCGTCCCGTACGGGCGGTTCGGCCGCCGGCTGCCCGAACCGCAGCCCGGCCAACTGCCGGAGGGGCGGCCCGATCCGCATCGCGCGCCGGGCCGGTAGGGTGGGCGGTCGTCCGCCCCGGCCGGTCCTCGGACCGACTGCCCCGGGCGCCGACCCGCCCGTTCGCCGTCCGCCGCCCCGCGCGGCCGGCCCCCGATGCCCGGAGAGGAAGAGCCGTCCCATGGCCTGCGACCTCTGGCTCGTCCCGCTGGTGGACGTGCTGAGCCACAGCCCCGACAATCCCTTCCGGGACGACCTCGCGCTCTACAACCAGGTGCTGGCCTCGTACGGCCTGCCCGAGGTGCCGGTGTACCACTACGTACCGGGTCTCAGCGGGGCGGTCGAGCCGATAGCCGCCTTCGACTACGACTCGCTGCACTTCCTGCGCCGGGCCTACCTGCTGGGTCTGACCGGTCTGGACATCACGCCGGTCGACGAGCTCGGCGGCGACTACGAGCAGTTGCTGGAGATGTTCGAGAGCAGCGCCGAGCAGTCGCACCTGGTCTGGCACTTCGATCACGCCGGCGCGTACGTGCCGATCGAGTTCGCCGTTCCGCTGGTGGACGAGGCCCTGCTCGCCTCGGGCGGCCCGCTCGGCTCCAGCCACGGGCTGCTGCGCGAGCTGCAGGCCGTCGCCCCGGCGCTGGGCATCGACCCGTTCGACCCGCCGGCCCCGACCCGGCCGCTCGGCCCGACCGGGCTGGAGCAGCCGTTCGGCCCGCCGCTGGACGACCTGCACCCGTTCGCCCGGGAGCGGCACGCCTGGGCGGGCCTGTACGCGGCGGCGACCCGCAGCCTGCACCAGGGCTCGATGATCGTCTTCGCCTGACGGGGCGGCTCGGCACCCGCCGCCCGCGCTGCCCACGCCTCACGCCGCCCAGGGCTCACGCGCCGCGCGGCGCGGCGCCCGGGAACCGCCCGTACGGCCTCCGCTAGCGCAGCGGCCCCTCCGGCGGCCGCTGGCGCGGCATGGTCGGCCGGGTGCCCGGCGGCGGCAGCACCCGCACCTGGGCGCCGATGCCCGGCTCGGTGCGACCGCCCCAGCTCCCGGGGGCCTGGGTGGGCAGCTGGGTCATCCCGGCGCGGAACTCCAGCATCCACTCCGAGGTCTCGGTGCGGACCATGTCCGAGATGTCCTCGCAGAACCGCCGCAGCACCCCGAGGCACCGCTCGGCGGCCTCGCCCGCGGTGCCCTCCGTGGGGCCGAGCACCTCCCGCACGCACTCCGACGCCCAGTCGAACTGGAAGGCCTCCAGACGGCGTTGCAGCGCCTGCCCGGTGGAGACGTCCCGCATCCAGCCGGAGGTGAGGCCGAACACCCGGTCCACGCCGTGGCAGGCGGCGGCGAGGGCCAGCCCGACGTAGCCCCAGCTGGTGCCGTTCGCCACCGCCCCGGTCAGGTCGACCAGCGGGGCGGTCACCCCGCCGATCGCGAAGCCGGCCGTGCCGAACCGCAGCAGCCGGGCCCAGCGGCGCTTCCAGACCCGGTCCCGCCGGTACCACTCGATCGCCTCGACCGCGCGCTCCTCCGACCAGCGGTAGAGCTCCTCCAGCCGCTCGGCGGGCTCGCCCCAGTCCCCGAGGGGGAACTGGCGGGTGCTCAGATCGGACCGGCGGCGGGTGGAGGCAGGGCGCGCGACGGTCGCGGCCGGCGGGTCCTCCTCGCCGATCTCCTTGCCCCAGGCACTCTCCTCGGGCTGCATTTCCGGCTGGCTCACCTGTGGGGCTCCCTGTGGCGGGCGGACTGCTGGGTCTGACTGTGCGCCGACTGACGTGACATCGGCCTGACGGCCCGTGAAACACCGGTCGAACCGTCGGACACGTGCCGGGTCCGGGGCGGACGCGGATGCCCCGGGGCGGCGGTACCGGCTGCGGCCGGTAGTGGTCCAACAGCACTTCTTACCGCCAAATGGCTGACCGTGTGGCCGCTTCGCCAATGATCGTTACCGGATTCGGCCACCGGATCCCGAGGTGGGAGGGTTGCGGCGGTCGGCGAGATTTCACCCGTCCGAGCGAGGCCCCGGTGACCCGCTGTCCTGACCCGGGCACTGCGCGCCTACCGTCCGGCGCCGGGATCGGACGATCCTCCGGGGCCGTGCGTGTACCGGAGCCCTCCGTTCGTGGCTTCCGACGGGACCGGAGAGCGGCCCGAACCGGCCACCGGCTACCCTTGCGCAGCGTGAAGGTCCTCGTCATCGGCGGCGGCGCCCGCGAACACGCCCTGTGCCGCTCTCTGTCCCAAGATCCCGCCGTGACCGAGCTGCACTGTGCCCCGGGCAACGCCGGGATCGCGCAGGTGGCGACGGTCCACCCGGTCGACCAGCTGGACGGCGCGCAGGTCGCGGCGCTCGCCCGGCGGCTCGGCTCCGACCTGGTCGTGGTCGGCCCGGAGGCCCCGCTGGTCGCGGGCGTCTCCGACGCCGTGCGCGCGGCCGGCATCCCCGTCTTCGGCCCGTCCGGGGAGGCCGCCCTGCTGGAGGGGTCCAAGGCCTTCGCCAAGGACGTGATGGCCGGCGCCGGCGTGCCCACCGCCCGCTCCTACGTCTGCACCACCGCCGAGGAGGCGGCCGAGGCGCTGGACGCCTTCGGCCCGCCCTACGTGGTCAAGGACGACGGCCTGGCCGCCGGCAAGGGCGTCGTGGTCACCTCCGACCGCGAGGCCGCGCTGGCCCACGCCACCGCCTGCGATCGGGTGGTCATCGAGGAGTACCTGGACGGCCCCGAGGTCTCGCTCTTCGCGATCACCGACGGCACCACCGTGCTCCCGCTCCAGCCGGCCCAGGACTTCAAGCGCGCGCTGGACGGCGACGAGGGTCCGAACACCGGCGGCATGGGCGCCTACTCGCCGCTGCCGTGGGCCCCCGAGGGCCTGGTGGAGGAGGTCCTGGAGACCGTCCTGCAGCCGACCGTGGACGAGCTGCACCGCCGGGGCACCCCGTTCTCCGGCCTGCTCTACGCCGGCCTGGCGCTGACCTCGCGCGGCACCCGGGTGATCGAGTTCAACGCCCGCTTCGGCGACCCGGAGACCCAGGTCGTGCTGGCCCGGCTGCGGACCCCGCTGGCGGGCGTCCTGCACGCCTCGGCCACCGGCACGCTGGACCAGCTGGAGCCGCTGCGCTGGGACGAGGGCGCCGCGGTCACCGTGGTGATCGCCTCCGAGGGCTACCCGGCGGCGCCGCGCACCGGTGACCCGATCGAGGGTCTGGCCGAGGCGGAGGCCGCCGACGGCACCGCGTACGTGCTGCACGCGGGGACGAAGCTGGACGAGGACGGCCGGGTGCTCAGCGCCGGCGGCCGGGTCCTGTCGGTCACCGCCACCGGGACCGGCCTCGCCGAGGCGCGGGACCGGGCGTACCGGGCGCTCGACCGGATCTCCCTCAAGGGCGGCCAGCACCGGACCGACATCGCGCTGAAGGCGGCGGGCTGACGGCTCCCCCTCAGGCACCCCCGGGCCCCCGGCGAGCGATCGCCGGGGGCCCGGGCCGTTCCCGGCCGGCCGCCCCGCCCGCCGACCCGGGCCCGCGGGTCCCCGGCCCGTCGGCCGGCGGAGCGGGACGGCTGGGCCAGCGGGGCGGCGGGACAACCCCCATGGCCGCAGAGCGGACCGGCGTTTCGGGGGCGGGAGGGGCCGGAGCGGATCCGGGGCCGCCGCACCGTTCGGCGGCCGGAATCCAGCCCATCGAGTGACAGCGGCCGCATCCGGCTGACGCAGCCGGGCGCCCGGCCTTATGGTGCGCTGGATCGCAGCGCCCCGGGCCGCGCCGTTCCCGGCCGCCGCCGGGTAGCGGCGGTCCTGCGGGGGGATGCTGGACGGCGTCCGGCCGGGTCGGACGCCCGGGCCGCTTCGTGCGACGCCCGGGTGCGGTCGTCCGGAATTCGGACGGCGTCACCGGGACGAGTGGAAACCGGGGCGATCCGGAACACCCACCCGGACACGGGCGTCGAGAATGTCAGAAGCGCCACGCAGCATGCACTACCGGGGACCGGACGTCACCGTCCCCCGGTCGGAACTGATCGTTCGAGTCGGCTCGGACCCCCGTCACCGGGTGCCCGAGGGCTCCGAAGGGGGTGCCGCACCGTATGGCCGTTGTCGACACCGCGCGCGCTCATGCCCAGGCGGTCCTGCGGATCCGGGGTCTCGCCCTGGCCGCCGCCGCGCTGCCCGCCGCCGCTGCGGCGGTGCTGCTCGCAGGCCGGTTCACCGGCCGGCTCGGCGCCCCCGGTTCCCCGGACGCCGCCGGCTGGGACGCCGCCCGCTGGGTGCTCTGCGCGGTCGCCGCGCTCACCCTGCTGGTGGCCGGGCTGGCCGCCCGGACGTACCGCCGGGCCGTGCCGCCGCAGACCCCGGCCGTCCCGATCGCCCGGGGACAGGCCCCCGAGCTGTACCGGCTGATCGACGAGCTGGCCGACCGCCTGGAGGTCCCCGCGCCCTCCGCCATCGCGCTCACCCCGGACTGCGACAGCTGGCTGGAGGACGTCCCGCCGCCCCGCCCGGCCCGCCGGTCCCGCCGGGCCGACCACCACGAGCAGCCCGCGCCGGTCCTGGTGATCGGTTCGCCGTTCCTCTGGTGGATGCGGGCCGGCGAGCTGCGCGCCCTCCTCGCCCCGGTGGTGGCCGGCACCGCGGCCGCCGCCGACCCCGAGATCGCCGCGGCACGCCGCTTCCTGCGCGCCCTGGACGCCAGCCTGGACGCCGCCCCGGCCTCCGGTCTGGTCTGCGCCCCGCCCGAAGGCCCGCGGCCCGCCCGCCGGGGCCCGGCCGGGCTCACCGACCGGATCACCCGACGGCTGCTCGGCGCCTGCCGCGGGCACGCCGCCGAACTGGAACGCGCCGTCGCCGGCTGGGCGTCCGAGCAGGCCCGCGAAGTCGACTACGGCCTGCGGATCGCCGCCCAGGAGCAGGTCGGCCTCGCCTACGCGGGTTGGGACCGGCTGCTCACCCGGGTCGCGCTGCCCGCCTGGCGGCTGGGCCGCCACCCCGCGCACCTGAACGCGGGTGTGGTCGCCGCGCTGACCGAGCTGTCCCGGCGCGACCGGCTGGCCGACGGCTACAGCAGCCGGCTCGGCGACCGCCCCGCCTGCGACCTCCTGGAGGAGCCCGGCGCGGTGGACGCGGCGGTCTCCCGGCTCGCCGCCGAGCTGTTCTTCGGCCGGCCCGCCTCCGGCGCCTGGCGCGAGCTGGAGTGGGCCGACTACCCGGTCGAGGTGGTGGACGCCGGCTGGCGCGCCCGGGCCGCGGAGCTGCAGTCCGCGCTGGACCGGCTCGCCCCGCAGGCCCGCCCCGGCGCCCCGACGCTGACCCGCCTGCTGGTCCGGCTCGCGGAGGGCGACGGCGAGCGGCTGGCCGCCGCGCTCACCGCCCAGCTGGCCCGCACCACCGCACCCGCGCCGCTGCTCGAACCGGTCCGCTCCGGGCGGGACGTGCTGGTCGACCACGTCACGGCGATGGTCTGCTGCGCCTCCGTGGACACCGCCGGGGCCGTTCCCGGCCTGGACTGGCTGGACGGCCCGGTCCTGCAGCTCGGCGGGGTCCGCCGCACCGACCTCGCCGAGCCGGTCGCGCAGGCCGTCGAGCAGGGCCAGGACGGCCCGCTGCGGGCCTGGCTGGACGCCGCCGGCGTCCGGCTGGAGAAGCCCGTCCGGCTCTGACGACCGGCACTCGGGGGCGCGTGCTCCCGGAATGTGCGCCCCCGGAACGGCCGGCCGCCCCGGGTCTTCGCAGGCCGGAGGCCCTCCGGGGCCCGGGCCGGGAGATTCGTCACCACTAGTTGCTACCGTAGGGTGACGCAGCGCCAGCACTGTGTGGTGTATTAGACCGCACGCACATCCGGGAGGCACATGCCAACCGCGTAGGTGCACCTGGGAGGGGCGCGCGTGGGGACCGAACTCAACCGCCGCTGGGAGTCCGGGACGCACGCGCACAGCGTCTCCGATCCCTTCGGCCAGGGCCCGTTGCCCTGGCTGCGCAGCCCGGACCAGTACCTCGCGGGCGCCGAGGGCGCCGTCCCCTGGTACGTCTCGGTGGACGCCCCCGGACAGCGGCGGCTGTCCGCCGGCCTCCGGGGCAAGCCGCCGGTCGGCACCCCGCTCAGCTCCAACGACGAGGAGCAGCAGATCAAGGGCTTCGCCTCGGCCGGCGTGGTCCGCCCCGGCGGCTCCGTGGACTTCCGGGTCACCGTCAACCCGCCGCGCGAGTTCACCGTCGACGTCTACCGGATCGGCCACTACGCCGGCGACGGCGCCCACCACATGACGTCCAGCCCGCTGATCGCCGGCATGGTCCAGCCCGCCCCGCTGGTCGCCGGGAGGACCGTCTCCTGCCACCACTGGTGGCACACCTGGCGGCTGCAGATCCCGGCCCACTGGAGGCCCGGTGCCTACGTCGCCGTGCTGACCACCGCCGACATGCTGCACCGCAGCCACATCCCCTTCACCGTCCGGGACTTCGAGGACCAGGCGCGCGCCGCCGAGCTGCTGCTGGTGGTCCCCGACGTGACCTGGCAGGCGTACAACCTCTTTCCCGAGGACGGCCGCAGCGGCGCCAGCCTCTACCACGCCTGGGACGGCGGCGGCCGGCTGGTCGGCGAGCCCGAGGCGGCCGTCACCGTCTCCTTCGACCGCCCGCACGCCACCGCCGGACTGCCGCTGCACGTCGGCCACGCCTACGACTTCATCCGCTGGGCCGAGCGGTACGGCTACGACCTCTCCTACGCCACCGCCACCGACCTGCACGCGGGGCTGGTCGACCCCGCCCGGCACAAGGCGCTGGTCTTCCCCGGCCACGACGAGTACTGGTCCGAGCCGATGCGCCGGGCCGCCGAACGGGCCCGGGACGGCGGCACCTCGCTGGTCTTCCTGTCCGCCAACACCATGTACTGGCGGGTCGAGCTGAGCGCCGCGCCCTCCGGCGAGCCCAACCGGCTGCTCAACTGCCGCAAGCGCCAGAAGGTCCAGCCGGGCAGCCCCGCCACCGGCGCCCCCGGCGCCGCCAGCGCGCTCTGGCGCGACGCAGGCGAGCCCGAGCAGCACCTGCTCGGCCTGCAGTACTCCGGCCGGGTCGCCGCGCCCGTCCCGATGGTCGCCCGGCACACCGGCCACTGGCTCTGGGAGGGCACCGGCGTCCAGGAGGGCGACGAGCTGCCCGGTCTGGTGGCCGGCGAGGCCGACCGGTACTACCCGAAGGTCGCGCTGCCCGCCCACACCGACCGGGTGCTGCTCTCGCACTCCCCGTACCGGGACCTGGCCGGCCGCACCCGCTACCAGGAGACCTCGCTCTACCGGGCGCCCAGCGGCGCGTACGTCTTCGCCTCCGGGACCTTCGCCTGGTCGCCCGCGCTGGACCGCCCGGGCCTCACCGACGAGCGGATCCAGCGGGCCACCGCCAACCTGCTCGACCACCTCTGCAAGAACGGCTGAGCGGCCGACCCCTCCGGGGTCCGGGTGGGAGCCATGACAGACTCGACCCCAGTGACCTCCCCTTTCGCGCCCCACGCCCGCGAACGACCCCTGAGGACTGAGACGACCTTGAGCGGATTTGTCACCAAGCCCGAGCCGGTCCAGGTGCCCGGCCTGGTCCACCTGCACACCGGCAAGGTGCGCGACCTCTACCGGACCGAGTCCGGCGAGCTGGTGATGGTCGCCAGCGACCGCACCTCGGCCTACGACTGGGTGCTGCCCAACGAGATCCCGGACAAGGGCCGCATCCTGACCCAGCTCTCGCTGTGGTGGTTCGACCGGATCGCCGACCTGGTGCCCAACCACGTGATCTCCACCGAGGTCCCGGCCGGCGCCCCCGCCGACTGGAAGGGCCGCACGCTGGTCTGCCGCAGCCTCGACATGATCCCGGTCGAGTGCGTCGCCCGCGGCTACCTGGCCGGCTCCGGCCTGGAGGAGTACCGCGACTCCCGCACCGTCTGCGGCATCGCCCTGCCCGAGGGCCTGGAGGACGGCTCCGAGCTGCCCGCCCCGATCTACACCCCGGCGCTCAAGGCCGAGGTCGGCGAGCACGACGAGAACGTCCCGTACGAGGAGACCGCCCGCCGGATCGGCGCGGACCTGGCGGTGCAGCTGCGGCAGACCACCCTGGCCGTCTACTCCCGGGCCCGGGACATCGCGCGCGACCGCGGCATCATCCTGGCCGACACCAAGTTCGAGTTCGGCCTGCTGGACGGCGAGCTGGTGATCGGCGACGAGGTCCTCACCCCCGACTCCTCGCGGTTCTGGCCGGTCGACCAGTGGGAGCCGGGCCACGCCCAGCCCTCCTTCGACAAGCAGATCGTCCGCGACTGGCTGACCTCCCCGGCCTCCGGCTGGGACCGGAAGGGCGAGCAGCCGCCGCCGCAGCTGCCCGCCGAGGTCGTCGAGCGGGTCAGCGCCAAGTACGTCGAGGCCTACGAGCGGCTGACCGGTCTCAGCTGGGTCTGAGGCCACCGTCCGGGTCCGTCCGGGTCCGCCCGCCCGGGCGGACCCGGCGGCGTCCGCGGGCAGGGCGGGACGGGCAGGGCGGGGCGGGCCGGTTCCGGCTCAGATCCAGCCGTGCTCGCGGGCGATCCGCACCGCCGCGTGGCGGTTCTCCGCGCCCAGCTTGGCGGCCGCCGAGGAGAGGTAGTTGCGGACGGTGCCCTGGGAGAGCGACGCGCGCGCGGCGATCTCCGCGATCGAGGTGCCGTCGGCGGCCAGCTCCAGGACGTCCGTCTCGCGCGGCGTCAGCGGGGTCTCCCCGGCGGCGATCGCGTCCGCCGCCAGCTCCGGGTCCACGTACCGGCCGCCGGCCCGCACGGTGCGGATGATCCCGGCCAGGTCGGCCGCCGAGACGGTCTTCGGCAGGAAGCCCCGGATCCCGACCTCCAGCGCGCGCTTCAGGTAGCCCGGCCGGCCGTGGCCGGTGACGATCATGCAGCGGCAGTCCGGCAGCAGTGTGCGCAGCCGGGTGGCCACCTCGATGCCGTCCAGCCCGGGCATCTGCAGGTCCAGCACCGCGACGTCCGGCCGGTGCGCCTCGGCCATCGCCAGGGCCTCCGGGCCCGAGGCGGCCTGGGCGACCACCACGATGTCCTCCTCCAGCGCGAGCAGCGCGGCCAGCGCGCCCCGGATCAGGTGCTCGTCGTCGGCGAGCAGGACGCGGACGGGCGCGGAGTCGGTCATCGGGGGTGCCTTCCGGTGGAGCGGTTCAGATCGGGACGCTGGCGAGCAGCCGGAAGCTGCCCGGCGCGGCGACCGGCAGGGTCAGCTCGCCGTCGTGGACGGCGAGCCGCTCGCGCAGGCCGCCCAGCCCGGTACCGCCGCCCTGGGAGGGCAGCGGGACGGCCGGCACCCCGTCATTCTCCAGCTCCAGCAACGCCCGGTCGTCCTCCCGGCGGAGCCGGATCGAGCAGCGGGCCGCCTCGCTGTGCCGCAGCACGTTGGTGGTGGCCTCGCGGATCACCCAGCCGAGCACCGACTGGACCGGGGCCGGCAGCTCGTGGGCGTGCTCGCCGAGGTCGATCTCGCAGGCCACGTCGGCCGAGCGGAGCACCGCGCGGGCGCCGATCGCCTCCGCGTGCAGGTCCGCCGTGCGGTAGCCGCGGATCACGTCCCGGACCTCGCGCTGCGACTCCTGGGCGATCCGCTGCACCTCGGCCATCTGGTCGGCGGCCTCCGGCCGGCCGCGCCGGGCCAGTTGGAAGGCCAGCTCGCTCTTGAGCGCGATGGTGGTGAGGTTGCGGCCCATCACGTCGTGCAGGTCGCGGGAGAACCGCAGGCGCTCCTCGGCGACGGCCAGCTGCGCCTGGGCCTCGCGGGCCGAGTCCAGCTCCCAGACCACCGACTGGAGCCAGGCGAAGCTGCGGCAGCTGCAGCCCATGAAGGTCATGGCGGACGCGGTGAACACCAGCATCCCGCAGGTGGTCGCGAGGTCCACGCCGGCCAGCATGATCGCGGGGGCGACGGCCAGCAGCGCCCCGAGTCCGGCGAGGGCCGCCGTGCGCGGCGCCAGCCCCACGGCGGCCGGACCGAAGGAGGAGAAGAGCATGGCGATCACGATCGAGGCGGTGAACGGCGCGCCGTCCGGGCCGTCGCCGGTCCGGGGGCCGATCAGCATGACCGCCCAGGAGCCGGCCACCGCGACGGCTCCGGTGATCAGGAGCCAGCGGGGGTGGTCCGCGGGCCGCTTCAGGTAGTGGTCCAGCGAGGTGCGGTAGGCGCGCAGGGTGACCAGGACCAGGGCGAGGCCCACGACCAGGCTGACCCGGACGGAGGCCGGGTAGTGCCGGGTCTCCGGGGCGGAGGTGCTGCTCAGCAGGGCGGCCGGCAGCGGGGCGAGCGCCATCAGGTAGAGCGACCAGCGGAGGTAGAGCTCGGAGCGCTGGGGCTTGCTGAAGCCTCGCCACCTGCGCACCGGATTCACGACACCCATCTGCTCCGCTCCCCGTCCGGCCATGATCGTGCTGCTGCCTTCCTATCAGAGGTGCAGCGGGGTGCGGGCCACCGGTTCCCGGTCCGGGCCGGTCAGCGGCGCGGCTCCCAGCGGAAGTACCGGACGGCGCCCCAGGCCGCGAGGGCCAGCCAGACGGCGCCGGTGACCAGGTGCGGCGCGGCGGTGGACCAGGTGCCGGCGAAGCCGGTGGCGTCGGCCGAGCCGTCGGTGCCGAACCAGCCGACCCGGATCAGCTGGAACGCCGGGGTGGTGGGCAGCAGGCGGCAGAAGTCGGCGAGCCGGTCCGGCATGACCTCCAGCGGGTAGAACAGGCCGGAGCCGAACTGGGAGATCAGCAGGACCGGCATGGTGGTGATGCCGGCGCTCTCGACGGTCCTGGTGAAGGCGCTGGAGACGGCGGCCAGGGCCATCAGGGTGCCGACGGCCATGACCAGGCCGACGATCAGCAGCAGCGGGTTGACCGGCGCGGTCAGGTTCAGGACCGAGGCCCCCGCGATGCCGATCACGGCGCACATCAGCAGGGCCAGGGCCACGGAGGGGACGGCGGTGCCGGCCAGGATCTCGATGTCCCGGGCCTCGCCGGTGCGCAGCCGCTTGAGCACCAGCTCGCCGCGGCGGGCCACGTAGGCGGCGGTCAGGTTGTAGTAGACGACGAAGGCCAGCACCATCCCGACGGCGCCGTTGACCAGCAGGGAGTCGACGTCGAGGCCGGGGGTGGTCTCGGCCTGCTGGTCGAGCACGCTCTTCAGCCCGCCGATGAGCAGCAGCGGCAGCAGCAGGGCGGTGAACAGGGCGGTCCGGTTGCGCAGCAGCAGGATGCCCTCGGCCCGGCCGAGGGCCAGCAGCCGACGGGCGGTGGTGCTCCGGGGACCGGCGGTGGTGGCGGAGGCGGTGGCGGTGGTCATCGGGCGAGTCCGATCAGGCGGCGGCGGGCGGTGGGAGCGGCGGGGGTCCCGGCCGGGGGCCGGTCGGCGGCCTCGGAGGCGATGGCCAGGAAGGCCTCCTCCAGGGAGGCGCTGCGGGCGTCGAGCGCGCCGAGTTCGACGCCGTGGTGGGCGGCCCAGCCGAGCAGGTCGGTGAGGGTGGCCTGGAGCCGCGGGGTCTGGACGGTGATCTTCCGGCCGTCGGCGGTCACCGTGGCGCCGGCCAGCGGCGGCAGCGAGGTGCCGGTGAACTCGGGGAGCTCGAAGGAGATCCGGGACGGCCGGCCGGCGATCACCTCGGCCACCGTGCCGGTGGTGACGACCCGGCCGCCGTGCATGATGGCCAGCCGGTCGGCGAGCTCCTCGGCCTCCTCCAGGTAGTGCGTGGTGAGCAGCACCGTGGTGCCCTGGGCGCGCAGCTCGCGGACCAGCCGCCAGACGGCGACGCGGGCCTCCGGGTCGAGGCCGGTGCTCGGCTCGTCCAGGAAGAGCACCTCGGGCCGGCCGAGCAGGGCCATCGCCAGGTCGAGCCGGCGGCGCTCGCCGCCGGAGAGCTGCTTGACCCGGACGTTGCGGCGGTGGGTGAGGTCGACCAGGTCCAGTGCCTCGTCGAGCGGGCGGGCGTTGCTGGTCATCCCGGCCCACGCACGGCCGGTCTCGGCGACGGTGAGCTCGCCGGGGAAACCGCCCTCCTGGAGCATGATGCCGATGCGCGGCCGGACGGCGCTGCGCTCGCCGTGCGGGTCGTGGCCGAGGACGCGGACCCGTCCCTCGCTCGGGGCGGTGAGGCCCTCGATCAGCTCCATGGTGGAGGTCTTGCCGGCCCCGTTGGTGCCCAGCAGGGCGAACAGCTCGCCGCGGCCGACGGTCAGGTCGACGCCGCGGACCGCGTGGTAGCGGGTGGTGCCGGTGCCGTAGTGACGGTGCAGGTCGGTGACCTCGATCACGTGGTCGCCGTGGAGGGGCTGGCTGGTTTCCATGTCCCAAGCCTCCCGTCGCCGGGGCACCGCGGACAGTGCGCGGCCTCACGGGAACGGGGTGCGGATCCACGGGTCGGCCATGACATATGTCACCGGTCGGTGGGCCCGGGTGCTGCGGGCGGTCGCCGGCGAATGCCGGAAACGCCGAAGGGCCCTCTCGACCGAGAGGACCCTTCGTCATGGAGCGGACGACGAGATTCGAACTCGCGACCCTCACCTTGGCAAGGTGATGCTCTACCAACTGAGCCACGTCCGCAGGATAAAGATATGAAGTTGTGCTGTGCTCGCGCACTGCGAGCGGACGACGAGATTCGAACTCGCGACCCTCACCTTGGCAAGGTGATGCTCTACCAACTGAGCCACGTCCGCACGGTACCTGGTGGGGCACCTTCCGCCTCTTCGGATCTCTCCGTTGCGGCGACGAGGAATACTCTACAGCATCCGTCGGGGTGGTCGCCCCACCCTTTGGGTTTGGGCGGGACGACCGGGTACCGCGGTGGTCAGTTCGCCTCGGCGAACGCCTCGTAGACGTGCTTGGGGATGCGGCCGCGGGCGGGCAGCTCCATGCCGCGGGACTGGGCCCAGGCACGCACGGCGGCGGGGTCCGGGGTGAGCGCGGTGCGCCGGAAGGACTTCCCGGTGCGGCTCTGGCGGCGGCCGGCCGCGACGAACGGAGCGAGGGCCTCCCGCAGCTTTTCCGCGTTGTCCACGGACAAATCGATCTCGTACGACTTCCCGTCGACGCCGAAGTGGACGGTTTCCGCGGCTGCGCCGCCGTCCAGGTCGTCGGAGAGCGTGACAACTACACGCTGAGCCATGGGTGTCAATCCTCTCGGGCAATTCGGCCGACCGGGCGCGGGTGCGCTCCGGGGCCTGATGTGCACCCCTCGCGCAAGCGCATACGGGCAGGCCCGATGGCATGCCGGATACGCAGCACTTGCCGCGGCAGGTGGCCCTATTCTGCACCCGAAGCGGGGAGAAATCGAAGAGTCCGGCTTTCTTTTCCGGATATTCACGTGTCTTCGCCGCCGCGTCGGATACCCGGGCACGCGGTTGGGGGATCTGTCCCGGAGTGGCGGTATTCGGGTGCTCTTCGGGTGTTCTCGCTGGGGTCCGGGAATCCGGCGAAATGGGACGGTGTGCGGGGGGCGCCCGGCGTCCGGAGCCCTTGTGACGTAAGGGTCTCGGGTCTACGCGCGTCGCGCCGCCCGGCCAGCAATCCCGCCCGAAACCCCCGGTAGTCTGGAGTTCCCCCGCCTCACGAAGACACCACCGGGAGTGCCAGTGGCACGCGTCGTAGTCGACGTCATGCTCAAGCCGGAGATCCTCGACCCCCAGGGACAGGCGGTGCAGCGTGCGCTGCCCCGTCTCGGATTCACCGGGATCGCCGACGTCCGCCAGGGCAAGCGCTTCGAGCTGGAGCTGGAGGGCCCGGTCGACGACGCCGTGCTCGCCCGTATCCGCGAAGCCGCCGAGACCTTTCTCGCCAACACCGTGATCGAGGACTTCACCGTCCGCGTCGAGGAGGAGGCGAAGTGACCACCCGCGTCGGCGTCGTCACTTTCCCCGGCTCGCTCGACGATCGCGACGCCCGTCGTGCGGTCCGCCTGGCCGGCGCCGAGCCGGTCGCCCTCTGGCACCGTGACAAGGATCTCCACCAGGTCGACGCGGTCGTCCTGCCGGGCGGATTCAGTTACGGCGACTATCTGCGCTGCGGCGCCATCTCCCGCTTCTCGCCGGTGATGGACACCGTCATCGAGCAGGCGAAGCTGGGAATGCCGGTTCTCGGTATCTGCAACGGCTTCCAGGTGCTCTGTGAATCGCACCTGCTGCCGGGCGCCCTCACCCGCAACGACTCGCTGCACTTCGTCTGCCGCGACCAGAAGCTGCGGATCGAGAACAACGGCACTGCCTGGACCCGGGATTACGCGGTCGGTCAGGAAATCGTCGTGCCGCTGAAGAACGGCGAGGGCCGCTTCGTCGCCGACGAGCGCGTCCTCGACGAACTGGAGGCGGAGGGCCGTGTGGTCGCCCGTTACCTGGACGTCAACCCCAACGGTTCGTACCGCGACATCGCGGGCATCACCAACGCCGCCGGCAATGTCGTCGGCCTGATGCCGCACCCCGAGCACGCCGTGGAGCCGCTCACCGGTCCCACCACCGAGGGCCTGGGCTTCTTCACTTCCGTCCTGAAGCAGCTGGTGAACGCCTGATGAGCCTCGACACCGTCAAGAACGCCGAGCAGACCCCGGACGCCGGCCAGCCCTGGGCCGAACTCGGCCTCAAGAAGGACGAGTACGCGCGGATCCGGGAGATTCTGGGCCGCCGTCCGACCGGCGCGGAACTCGCCATGTACTCGGTCATGTGGTCCGAGCACTGTTCGTACAAGAGCTCCAAGGTCCACCTGAAGCAGTTCGGCGAGAAGAAGCCGGAGACCGACGCGATGCTCGTCGGCATCGGCGAGAACGCCGGTGTGGTCGACGTCGGCCAGGGTTACGCGGTCACCTTCAAGGTCGAGTCGCACAACCACCCGTCGTACATCGAGCCCTACCAGGGCGCGGCCACCGGCATCGGCGGCATCGTCCGCGACATCCTGGCGATGGGCGCCCGCCCGGTCGCCGTGATGGACCCGCTGCGGTTCGGCGCGGCCGACCACCCGGACACCCGGCGCGTGCTGCCCGGCATCGTCGCGGGCATCGGCGGCTACGGCAACTGCCTGGGCCTGCCGAACATCGGCGGCGAGGTCGTCTTCGACTCCTGCTACCAGGGCAACCCGCTGGTCAACGCCCTGTGCGTGGGCGTCATGAAGCACGAGGACATCCACCTCGCGCAGGCCACCGGCGCCGGCAACAAGGTCATCCTGTACGGGGCCCGGACCGGCGGCGACGGCATCGGCGGTGTCTCGGTGCTCGCCTCCGAGACCTTCGACGCCACCGGCCCGGCCAAGCGCCCGGCCGTCCAGGTCGGCGACCCGTTCCAGGAGAAGCTCCTCATCGAGTGCACCCTGGAGATCTTCCGGGAGAAGCTCGTCAAGGGCATCCAGGACCTCGGCGGCGCCGGCCTGTCCTGCGCCACCAGCGAGTTGGCCTCGGCCGGCTCCGGCGGCATGCGGATCGAGCTCGACACCGTGCCGCTGCGCGACCACACGCTCTCGCCCGAGGAGATCCTCATGAGCGAGTCGCAGGAGCGCATGTGCGCCATCGTCGAGCCCGACAAGGTCGACCGCTTCCTGGAGATCTGCGAGAAGTGGGACGTCATCGCCACCGTCATCGGTGAGGTGACCGAGGGCGAGCGCCTGGAGATCTTCTGGCACGGTGACCTGGTCGTCGACGTGCCGCCGCGCACCGTCGCCCACGAGGGCCCGACCTACGAGCGCCCCTACGCCCGCCCGAGCTGGCAGGACGCGCTGCAGGCCGACGCCCCGACCGCCGAGCGGCTGGCCCGCCCGACCACCGGCGAGGGCCTCAAGGCCGACCTGCTCAAGCTCGCCGGTCACCCGAACCAGGCCTCCAAGTCCTGGATCACCGACCAGTACGACCGCTACGTGCTCGGCAACACCGTGCTCTCGGTCGGCGAGGACTCGGGCATGATCCGGATCGACGAGGAGACCAACCTCGGCGTCTCGGTCGCCACCGACGGCAACGGCCGCTACACCAAGCTGGACCCGTACACCGGTGCCCAGCTGGCCCTCGCCGAGGCGTACCGCAACGTCGCGGCCGGCGGCGCCAAGCCGCTCGCGGTCTCCGACTGCCTCAACTTCGGCTCCCCCGAGGACCCGGACGTGATGTGGCAGTTCGCCGAGGCCACCCGCGGCCTGGCCGACGCCTGCCTGACGCTCGGCACCCCGGTCACCGGCGGCAACGTCTCGCTCTACAACCAGACCGGCGAGGTCGCCATCCACCCGACCCCGGTGGTCGCGGTGCTCGGTGTCATCGACGACGTCACCCGCCGCACCCCGGTGGCCTTCGCCGAGGAGGGGCAGCTGCTCTACCTGCTCGGCGACACCGAGGACGAGCTGGGCGGCTCGGCCTGGTCGCAGGCGGTCCACGACCACCTGGGCGGTCTGCCGCCCAAGGTCGACCTGGAGCGCGAGCGCCTGCTCGGCGACATCCTGATCGCCGCCTCGCGCGACGGCATGATCGACGCCGCGCACGACCTCTCCGACGGCGGCCTCGGCCAGGCCCTGGTGGAGAGCTGCCTCAAGGGCGGCCACGGCGCGCGGATCATCGTGCCCGAGGGCCAGGACCCGTTCGTGTTCCTGTTCTCCGAGTCGGCCGGCCGCGCGGTCGTCGCGGTGCCGCGCAGCGAGGAGCTCCGGTTCAACGACATGTGCACCGCGCGCGGTCTGCCGGCCACCCGGGTCGGCGTGGTCGACGGCGACGTGCTGGACGTGCAGGGCCTGTTCACCGTCTCGCTGGCCGAGCTGAAGGACGTCCACACCGGCGTCATCGAGGCTCTGCTCGCCTGACCGGGCTGTGCTGAGGGGCGGACGGTTCTGCGGAACCGTCCCCCCCCCGGCGTATGTTGGGGCGCATGCCTGCCAAGTCCCGTACGTACCAGCACTCCAAGGTCAGCGCCGCGCTGGCCGAGCAGACCGTCGCGCTGCGCGACGCCGTCCGGGAGTTCTGCGCCCGCCCGGACGCGGCGGAGCTGCTCGCCCGGCCCACCCGGCTGGGGGAGTGGCGGGTGCGCGAGCTGGTCGCGCACCTCGCCGTCCAGATCGACTGGGTACCCGCGCACCTCGGCGACCCGCTGGAGGGCCGTCCGCCGCTCGACCTGCTGGCGTGGGTCGCCCGGGTCGGCACGGTCGCGCCGCTGCTCGACGGGCAGGCGCGGGAGAAGGCCGCGGGCGAGTTCGGCGGTGAGCCGGCCTCCGTGGCGGAAGCCTTCGCGCGGGCCGCGGACGGGCTCGTCGACGCACTGGACGGGGAGGACACCCGGATCCCGGGCCGGCGGTTCGAGATCCGGCTCGGCTCGATGACGCTCACCGACATGCTGGTGACCCGGCTGGTCGAGACGGTCGTGCACGCCGACGACCTGGCCGACGCGCTCGGCCGGGCGGACTTCCCGCACGCCCGGCAGGCGGTCGCCGCCGTCACCCGGCTGCTGGCCGACGCCTTCGCCGACCAGGCACCCGGCGGTGCCGTCGAGCTGCGGATCCCGCCGTACGCGGTGGTGCAGGCCGTCGAGGGGCCGCGGCACACCCGGGGCACCCCGCCGAACGTGGTCGAGACCGATCCGCTCACCTGGATCCGGCTGGCCACCGGCCGGACCGGCTGGGCGGACGCGGTGGAGGCCGCCGCGGTGTCGGCCGGCGGCGAGCGCAGCGACCTGCGCGGTCACCTGCCGGTCCTGGGCTGAGCCCGCCGGCCCGCGGCAGCCGGCATGCGGTCGGGCGGCGGCGGCCGGGTGATGGGCGGAGCCGGTCGACGGTCGGTCAGGGACGCAGTTGCGCGGCGAGCCGTTCGGTGGCCCTGCGCAGCGGTTCGCCGGTCAGGGCGGGCTCGGTCGGGGCCTCGCCGGTGGTCTGGGTGAGGGTCAGCGCGAGGTCCCCCTTGCCGCGGACGGCCGGTCGGGAGACGCCCACCAGACCCCCGCCCGGGGTGACCTTGGTCTGGCCGGTGGCGGGCTGCCGGTCGGCGAAGTCCTGGAGCTGGTCCACACCGAGGTTCCCGAACCGCTGGATGTGCGGGAGCATCAGGCTGATCGCCGGGCCGTGCTCCGCGAGGGCCAGCAGGTCGACCCGGACCGGAGTGGCGCCGGCCGTGAAGTGGCAGGTCACCCATGCCCTTGCGGGCGTGGCCGGGATCGAGGGTATCCCCGCGGGCGGGGTGGCCCCGGAGGGCCAGGGCTGGGCCGGGACCTCCGCCTCGACCTCGGTCTCGGCCGTCAGGTGCCCCTTGGCCCCGGCGGTGACCGGGAGGTCCACCCCGGCCCCCTTGAGGGCCGCCGCGAGGTCCAGGCCGAACGGGCAGGGGCCGGACTCCGACAGGTCCTGGGCGGTCGACCGGGCCTGGTCGTAGGAGAGCCGGCCCGCGCCGGCCGCGCCGGTGCCGCCGCCGTCGGAGCCGCAGGCGGCCGTGCCGAGCAGGAGTCCGGCGGTGCCCGCGAGGGCGAGCAGCCGGTGGCGGGAGGGGGCGGGGCGCGCAGCCGCGGAACGGGCGGTCGCGAGGCGGTCGTCGGTCGGGGCGGTTGCGCTGATCATGGCGCCAGCCTACGGCCGGAGCCGTTCCGGCCGTACGCCGAACGTGTCTCAACTCCGTCCCGTTCCAGGCAGGTTCAGGAGACTGCGGGACCGCCCAGGTAGGTGCCCTCGGGGCTGTACGGCCAGGCGTTGGGCACGCAGCCCTTGAGGCCGTAGATCTGCTGCATCATGGCCGGCGCGGGCTTTCCCTGGCCCGGGCAGGTCTCGTGGCCGTGGCCGATCCGGTGGCCGACCTCGTGGTTGACGATCAGTGCCCGGTACTCGTCGATCGGGCCGCTGAACTGGGGGGACCCGATCGTCCAGCGCTTGACGTTGACCAGCACCTGGTTGCCGACGTTGCAGTTCACCTCGCCGCGGGTGTCCAGTCCGGCGGCGCCGCAGATCCTGTCGACGGTGGCGGGTGAGGCGATCTTCACGGTGAAGTCGTAGGCGCCGCCGGACACCAGTTGAAAGCCGTTCCTGCGGTCGTTGGTCCAGCCGCGCTTGTCGGCGAGGATCGCCTGGACCTGTGCGGCGGCGGCCGGCGGATCGATGCCGATGCCGTCCTCGACCTCGACCCGGTAGCGGCGGACGGTGCCCTTGCCGACCGGGGCGGCGGAGCCCTGGGCGACGGTGAAGGTACCCGTGCCCTTGAAGCCGGGGTCCGGCGTGGTCGGTTCCGGTGTGGGTGTGGGTGTGGGTGCGGCGGTCGGCGTCGGGGTGGGCGTCGGGGTGGGCGCGACGGGGGCGGCTGCCGGGGCCGCCGGAGGGGTCGGGGCGGGGGCGTTGCCGTCGGCCGGGGCCACCCGGCCCTGGGCGGTCCGGTCGGCGCCGGGCAGGGCGTCGGGGCGCTTCAGGACGAACAGCGTGCCGCCGAGTATCGCCACCGCGGCCACCAGGGCCGCGACCATGCCGGGCCCGAGCCGCCGGCGGGGCCTGCTGCGGCGGCGCGAGGACGACCGGGGGCGGGGAGCCGTGCCGCGCCGTGCGGTGCCGGGCCCGGAGGTACGGGCGCGGGCCCGACGTGCACCGTTCGTGCCGGAACCACGGGGGCGGTCGCCGCGGGGGGCGGGGCTGGCTGCTGGCACGGTGGAGCTTCCTGTCGACCCGTGGGGCCGCGGAACCTCGAACCGATGCGCCCCCCTCGCCCGCCCACCCTGACACGGTGGACCGACGGGTGTCCACGTTCCGGGTGGGCGGAGCGGACGAAACCGCCCCTGCCGCCCGTCCGGGCAGCAGGGGCGGTCGTCCGGCGCGTCGGGTGTCGTCAGCCGAGCGTGGCGGCGGCGGTCGGCGAGCTGTCCCGGAGGAACTGCAGGCAGCGCTCCGCCTCCTCCTTCTCCTCGATCGCGCCGGCGGCCCGCCCGAGCGCGTGCAGCGCCCGCAGGAAGCCGCGGTTCGGCTCGTGCTCCCACGGCACCGGGCCGTGGCCCTTCCAGCCGGCCCGGCGCAGCGCGTCCAGCCCGCGGTGGTAGCCGGTACGGGCGTACGCGTAGGACTCGACGGTGCGGCCGGCGGCGTAGGCGTCGTCGGCGAGCTGGGCCCAGGCGAGGGAGGAGGTCGGGTACTTCGCCGCGACCTCGGCCGGGGAGGCGCCGCCGGCCAGCAGCTCCAGCGGAGCGGGCTCGGCGGGCAGGTGGGTCGGAGGCGGACCCCCGAGGAGGTCCTTGTGAATGGTCATGCCCCCCAGTGAACCACTGGGGGGCATGACCGCAGACCCTGCCGTCGGGCGGGACCCTACTTCAGGCGGTTGCCGGCCGAGCGCAGCTGCTTGGCGGCCTCCAGCACGCGGGCGGCCATGCCCGCCTCGGCGAGCTTGCCCCAGGTGCGGGGGTCGTAGGTGTTCTTCTTGCCGACCTCGCCGTCGACCTTCAGGACACCGTCGTAGTTGCGGAACACGTGGTCCACGACCGGGCGGGTGAAGGCGTACTGGGTGTCGGTGTCCAGGTTCATCTTCACGACACCGTTCTCCAGCGCGGTGGCGATCTCCTCGGTGGTCGAGCCGGAGCCGCC
Organism: Kitasatospora sp. NPDC058406; assembly: GCF_042722765.1. Taxonomy (NCBI): domain Bacteria; kingdom Bacillati; phylum Actinomycetota; class Actinomycetes; order Kitasatosporales; family Streptomycetaceae; genus Kitasatospora; species Kitasatospora sp. NPDC058406. The sequence continues at coordinate 1,914 of NZ_JBHXKE010000017.1, read as the reverse complement.
GTGGAAGACGAAGTCGAACGGGTCGTTCTTGCCGTACTGCTTGCCGATCGCGTCCTGCAGCTCGCGCAGCAGCTCCGGCTTCAGCACCACGTTGCCCGGCTTGTAGACGCCGTGCACGTTGCCGAACGAGGCCGCCAGCAGGTAGCGGCCCTTCTCGCCCAGGCCCAGCGCCTCGGCGGTGCGGACGGCGTCGTTGACGGTGGTGTACAGCTCGTCGTTGATCTCGTGGGTGACGCCGTCCTCCTCGCCGCCGGTCGGGGTGATCTCGACCTCAAGGATGATCTTGGCGGCGGCGGCCTGGGCGAGCAGCTCCTGGGCGATCGCCAGGTTGTCGGCCAGGGTCTCGGCCGAGCCGTCCCACATGTGCGACTGGAAGAGCGGGTTCCGGCCCTGGGCCACGCGCTCGGCGGAGACCGCCAGCAGCGGCCGGACGTAGCCGTCCAGCTTGTCCTTCGGGCAGTGGTCGGTGTGCAGCGCGACGGTGATGTCGTACTTGGCGGCGACGATGTGCGCGAACTCGGCGAGCGCGACGGCGCCGGTCACCATGTCCTTGTTGTGCTGGCCGCCCAGGAACTCCGCACCACCGGTCGAGATCTGGATGATGCCGTCACTCTCGGCCTCGGCGAAGCCGCGCAGCGCGGCGTGCAGGGTCTGCGACGAGGTCACGTTGATCGCCGGGTAGGCGAACTTTCCCGCCTTGGCCCGGTCCAGCATCTCGTTGTAGACCTCGGGAGTTGCGATGGGCATGCGAATCCGCTCCTGTCGGGTTTTGCGGCGTACGGACGGTGCTGTCCGACGCTGTGTACGCCTGGTGACGACTCCGGGGTACCAGGGCCGATGCGCGGCTCTGCGGTGCGGCCTGCCGGTACCAAGGTTCGAGGCAACCGCCGCGGGTCGGCCATGAGGGTGGTGCCACCGCGGACCGGGCGCCCGTGCCATCTTCCCAGAACGCCCACCGGCTCCACCATGTGGCCCGCCAGTCGGGACGGCGGGCCTCCCCGGGCGCTCCCCGGGGAGGCCCGGGGAGCGCCCGCCGGGGTGTCCCGCAGGGGTGTGCGGCGGGCGCGGAGCGGCATGCGACGAAGGGATGAGGGCCCGCTCAGCCCCGGGCGCGAAGCTTTGGTAAAGACAAGCCCGCTATTCTGCGCCCGTGGACTACAACCAGCTGGCCGTCAATCTGCTCGACGCCAAATCACTGATCTCGTCCCTCGGTGCCATCGGGCTGATCGCGATCATCTTCGCGGAGACCGGCCTCCTGGTCGGGTTCTTCTTCCCGGGTGACTCGCTGCTCATCATCGCGGGTGTCGCCGCCTCGGACGCCGCTTCGTCGGTCCTCGGCGAAGGCACCCGGCTGCCGATCGCGACTCTCCTGATCGGGGCCCCGATCGCCGCCATCGTCGGCGCCCAGCTCGGGCACCAGATCGGGGTGAAGGTCGGGCCGAAGATGTTCGACAAGCCCGAGTCGAAGATCTTCCGCCGCGAGTACGTGCTGAAGGCCGAGGAGTACTTCAACAAGTTCGGGCCGGGCAAGGCCGTCGTGCTCGCCCGCTTCATGCCGATCGTCCGGACCTTCCTGAACCCCGTCGCGGGCACCCTGGAGATGCCGGCGAAGACCTTCTTCCTCTGGAACGTCATCGGCGGCGTGCTCTGGACCGAGTCGATGCTGCTGATCGGCTACTTCTTCGGCGACGCGCTCGCCCCGGTGATCGACAAGTACCTGATCCCGGCGGTGCTGCTGATCGTGCTGCTCTCCGTCTCGCCGATCCTCATCGAGATCGTGCGCGAGCGCCGGAAGAAGAAGGCCGGCGGCGCCGCGGCCGAGGACGACGAGGCCGTCCAGGCCGGCGGCGGACGGCACCGGCGCGGCTGAGGCCCGAGAGCGACGAACGGCCGGGGCCCGGTCCTGTTTCACGT
>NZ_JBHXKE010000016.1:0-62645 GCF_042722765.1 Kitasatospora sp. NPDC058406 | reverse complement strand
GAACCAGTCGGCGTTGGCGTTGAACGCGACGGCGTGCCGGCCGTCCCGGGTGGTCAGCGCGAGGGTCGACGACCCGTGGATGCCGCCGTCGTGCCCCCAGACGGCGACCCCGCAGGACAGCGTCCCGCCGCCGATGCCGAGCCCGCCGGCGCCCTCCGTGGTGAGCATCTCGCCCAACTCGGCCGGCGGGAGCAGCCGTCCGCGCATCAGCGCGGAGAGGAAGCGGGTGAGGTCGTCGGTCGTGGAGATGATCTCCCCGGCGGCCCCGGCCATCGACGGGTTGAGTTCGGTCGTCTCCACGGGCGTCGGCGAGCCGCCGAACAGCTTCGAGTAGCCGCGCGCGTGCGGTCGTGGCACGGCGGTCGCGGTGCCGGGCACGCTGGTGCCGCCCAGCCCCAGCGGCCGGATGATCCGCCGCTCGATCTCCGTGCCGTACGGGCGTCCGGTCACCTCGGCGACGATCATCCCGGCCAGGACGTAGTTGGTGTTGGAGTACTCGCGCTTCGTCCCCGGCGCGAAGACGGGCGGGTGCGACACGGCGAGCCGCACCAGGTCCGCCGGTGTGTAGGTGTCGTAGCGGTGGCTCAGGAACTGCGGAGTGAACAGCACCGCCGCCATTCCGGGGTCGTCGTCGTAGGCGAACAGTCCGCTGGAGTGGTCGAGCAGTTGCCGGACGCTGATCGCCGAGCCGTCGTTCCCGTTCCCGCTCACCACCCCGGGCAGCCACGTCTCCACGGCGTCGTCGAGGTCGAGCCGCCCCTCCGCCTGGAGCTGGAGGAGGACGGTCGCGACGAACATCTTCGTCACGCTCCCGATCCGGAACCGCTCCCGGGCCGACCGCGGCTGCCCGGTCGCGGTGTCGGCCGTCCCGACCGCCACCGACCGGCTCCCGTGCGGACGGGTCGCCGTGGCGATCATCCCGGGCAATCCCTCGGTCCGCACGGCCGCCTCCATCGCGGCCACCGTCCCGTCGCGTTCCGGCCCGCCCCGTCCCGATCCGGCCGCCGCCGCGGGCAGGGCCGTTCCGAGCACCACCGCCGAGGCCGCCGTCGCAACGCCCACCCCGCGCCGAAGCGCGCTGTGCCGAGTCATGTGCATCTCTCCTGAGGTCCGTAGCCCTCGTCCCCCGCCCCTGAACACGTGGACGGCCCGCAGGGACCGGGGGTTCCTGCGGGCCGTCCGTCCGCGCGCAAACCGTCCCCGCGGACGACCCGCCCCGGAGGCGGGGCGTGCGGGAGACCCTTAGGGTCCGCAGCCCGACGACCGCTGACGGCCTCCGCCGTGTCCGCGGCCCCCGATGCCCCCGGCAGGGGGCTCCGGCTGCCCTCGGGGCGGTCTCGGGACTGCGCGTGCGGCACCCCCGGGACTGCCCTCGAAGCGTCCGCGGCGCTGCCTCAACGCTTGCGCCAAAGCGCCCAGTTCTGCTGGGTGTCGGTCCGGTCGACGTACCAGCCGGCGGGGTGCGCGGGCCAGTAGGCCTCGGGCTCCTGCCCCTGGCCGGGCAGGGGGGTGACGACCGCGGTGGCCGCCGGGGGGAGCGGCTGCCAGCGGGGGTCGAGGTACCAGACGCGGCCCCGGTAGACCTCGAAGGTCTGGGTGGTGCGCAGGGTCCATTCGAGGTCCCAGACGAAGACGACGCTGTCGTCGGGCTTCAGCCCCGCGCTGTGGGTGAAGCCGGTGGCCAGGGGCTTGCGCCAGGCCGAGTGCGGCTGGGAGACGCGTTCGGTGATCGTCGCGGTGGCGAACCCGGCGAACAGGACCAGCGAGACGCCGACCGCCCAGAAGGCCCTGCGGCCCCCGGCGGTCCGGATCAGGAGGACGGCGCAGAAGATGACGAGTGCGGCCGTGCTGGCCCGGACCATGGAGAGCCGGCCCCAGTCCGCGGTGAGGAACGACACGTCCGGCAGCGTCCAGAGCACGAAGCCCTGGGTCCGCAGCTTCGAGCCGGCCGAGCCGATCACCAGGACGGCGAGGAGCGCGATCAGCCCGGTCGTCGCCGCCGCGGACCTGCCGAGTGCGCGCCGGCCGCAGCGGGCGACGACCGCGACGCCCGTCACGAAGGCCGCCGGCACGAGGTAGGAGGTGTAGCGGGCGTAGACCCAGTTGTCGATGCGCCCGTCGTCCGGAAGGGCCGCGGCGGAGGCCAGGGCGGTGCCGACGAGGAGCGCCACCAGGACGCCGCCGGTGATGCGGTGCGGGAGCGGCGTGCGGCGGCTGAACACGGCGAACAGGCAGGCGACGACGGCCAGTCCGCCGATTCCCCAGGTGGAGACGGTGAAGTACCAGATCTGGCCGGCTGTCCTGGTGAGGGTCCGCTGGGTGGCCTCCGGGTCGGTGAGGCCCTTCCACAGGAAGCCGCCGACGTCGCTGTCCTCGACGGTGAACTGCGCGTGCAGCCAGCGGGCCAGCAACTCGGTGCCGAGCGCGCCGGCCCCCAGAGCCCCGAGGCCGGCGACGGCCGTGCGCCACGGAGCCTTGCGGAACAGCAGGACGCCGGCGAACACGGCGGCCGTCAGGGCGACGACCACGCCGCCGCGGTCGTGCGTGGCCATCGCGTAGGCGGCGGCGGCACCCGCCCCGGCGGCGTACCGGGTACGGCCGCGCGCCGGCCCGTCGGTGAGCCAGCCGTGCAGGCAGAGCAGCCAGGCGAGGATCAGCGCGGGCAGGACGGCGTCCGTGAGCGCGAACTGCGAGTAGAAGACCACCGGCGGCAGCAGCGCGGTGGCGGCGCCGAAGGCGTACGCGGCGCCGCGCTGCAGGCCGAGGCGCCGCAGGGCGGCGTAGGCGAGCGGGAGGACCAGCGCGCTGACCAGGGCGTTGATCCCGAGGACCAGGTGGTACGCCGTCACCGGGTCGTCGGCGATCCGCAGGGCGGGGGAGATCAGCAGCGCGTAGCCGCCGGGGATGACCACGCCGACCGGCATCTCGGTGGTGGGGCGGCCCGCGAGGACGCGTGCCAGGATCAGGTACGACTCCTCGTCCGGGTGGACCGACGGGTAGTCGAGGTGCCGGACGAGGACGAGCCGGAAGAGGACCTGGACGAGGTACCCGGCGGCCAGCGCGGCGGGCCAGAACCAGCGGCGGAGGCGGAGCACCGCCAACCGCCGTATCACCCGGTCCGCGAGTCCGGTCGGCGGTACGGCGGTGGGGGACCCGTCCCGGGTCTCCCGCGGCGCCTCGGCGGCGTCCGCCGTCCCTTCCGCTCCCGCGGTCCTCGCGGTGGGTGTGGTGACCTGCCCCATCGAACTCTGCTCCTCCCAGGCCGACCTGGCCGTATCCCGCTCCCCGGGGGTATGGCGGGTGCGTCGAACCGTAGCGCGGGCCTCTGCGGCCCACGTACGCAGGATGACTATATATGTCGTTCACCTGCATATGCGGATCGTGCGGATCCGGAAGGTGCGGCGGGCGGGACCGGCGGTCGGAGCCGCTCCCGAAGGGGCAGGGCGGAGTGCCCCGGAGCGGCGGCCGACGGATCACGGGCGGACGCCCGGCCCGTCACCCGTCGTTCATTCGCCCGTGATCCGGCGGCCGACGGCCCGCTGACCCCGCGCCAGCCACCGCACGGGCCAGTGCAGCAGCACGGCCAGGCAGAGCAGCCACCCGCCCGCGTGCACCGCCCAGACGCCCGCCATGGTGGGGCCGCCCCAGGCCTGGTGGTAGTCGCTGCCCAGGTACCAGACCGGGTAGCCGAAGTTCCGGACCGAGTTGAACAGCGCGTACCCGATCAGCGCGAAGGCCGCCACGTCCAGCGGGAGCCCGAGCGCGGCGCGGCCCAGCACCCGGCCGCCGGTCCACCCCCGGCCGCCGGAGAGCCGGCCCTGCCAGTGGGCGGCCCGCCCGGGCCGACCGGTCAGGGTCAGGGCGACCGCCGCCAGGCCCACCGGCAGCGCCAGGAAGGCGCCGGCCGCATTGCGGAGGGAACTGCTGAGGGCGGGGCGGAGAGCAGTGCGGAGGGCGCCGCTGGGGGCGGGGCGGACGGTACGGCGGATCGGGGACATCGGTGGGCTCCTCGCCCTCGTGCGGCTGATGTCCTCACCCTCCCGTCCCCGGGCTCCCGCCGTCGTGGCACCGGGGGGCCAACCCCGGTGTCGTACCCGGGTCCGACGTCACCCGTCCCGCGTCACCCCGTGTCCGGGTGGCGAGGGTGGTCCTGCCGGACCCGGGGTCGGATCGGGCCTGGTTGGGGCAGGCGGGTGGCCGCGAAGGTGGAGCCATGACCGAGAACGACGGATCCAGGACCAACCGCAACGACCACCGCACCCCCGGATCGGCCGGCGAATTCGACGGCAGGACCGTGCTGATCACCGGCGGGACCAGCGGCATGGGCCTCGCCACCGCCCGCCACCTCCTCGCCTCCGGCGCCGAGGTGGTGATCACCGGCCGTGACGAGGCCAGGCTGCGCCGGGCCGAAGCCGAACTGGCCTCCGGGGAAAGGGTGTTCGCCGTACGCGCCGACTCCGCGAAGCCGGCCGACCTGGCCCGCCTGGCCGACCTCGTGGGGGAGCGCCACGGGCGGCTGGACGGCGTCTTCGCCAACGCCGGCGTCGGCATCTTCGAGCTGCCGACCGACGTGACCGAGAAGTCCTTCGACCACACCGTCGACGTCAACTTCAAGGGCGTCTTCTTCACCGTCCAGCACGCGCTGCCGCTGCTGGAGGCCGCCGGCGGCGGGTCCGTCGTCCTGAACGCCTCCTGGACGCTCCACCGCGGCCTGCCCAACGCCCCGGTGTACGCGGCGACCAAGGCGGCCGTCCACAACCTGGCCCGCACCCTGGGCAGCGAGTTCGCCGGGCGCGGCATCCGGGTCAACTCGGTGAGCCCGGGCTACATCGTCACCGAGATGTTCGACGCGGTCATCACCGAACAGTCCGCGAAGGACGCCGTGCTGGCGCAGGTGCCGCTGGGCCGGCTGGGCGAGGCCGAGGACATCGCGGAGACGGTGGCCTTCCTGCTCTCGTCCCGTTCCTCCTACATCACCGGGCAGGACTTCGTGGTGGACGGCGGCGTGGTGGCGGTCGCCGGCAGTTGGTGACGCCGCTGCCGGGGGCGGCCCGGGCCGCGTGCGCGCCGGGGAGGCCCGACCCCTCCCTCAGCCTGGTTCCGGCAGGACCAGGCTGAGGGAGCCCCGAGCAGAGAGAATCGTCCTATGAGCAGCACAGCGATCAGCCTCAACGAGTTCCTGCGGACCCGACGCTCCCGGCTCCGGCCCGAGGACGTCGACCTGCCGGACTACGGCGGTCGCCGCCGGGTGTCGGGGCTGCGCCGCGAGGAACTCGCCCAGCTCGCCGGCGTGAGCGTCGACTACTACACCCGGCTCGAACAGGGGCGGGTGGGCAACCCCTCGGACGCCGTGCTCGACGCCGTCGCCCGCGCGCTGCGGCTCGACCCGGAGGAGGCCCGGCACCTGCACCGGCTCGCCCGCACCGCGCCGGGTGGCGGCAGCGGTCGGGCGTCGGCGGCCAGGGCGTCGGCGGCCCGGGCCGCCGCGGCGCCGCAGCGGGTCCGGCCGACGCTCGCCCGGCTGCTCGACGCCATGATCGACGTGCCGGCCGTGGTGATGGGCCGGCGCATGGACATCCTGGCCTGGAACCGCGCCGCCGTGGCCCTGTTCGGCGACTACGGCGCACTCGACCCGGCCGAGCGGAACATCGCCCGCATCACCTACCTCGATCCGGCCTCGCGCGAGCTGTACGAGGACTGGGTCGGCTGCGCGCGGGAGAACGCCGCCTTCCTGCACCTGGAGGCCGGGCGCCGGCCGGACGACCCCAGGCTCGCCGAGCTGATCGGCGAACTGTCCATGCGCAGTCCGGAGTTCCGCCAGTGGTGGGCCGAGCACCCGGTCCGCGACAAGACGTCCGGCAGGAAGGGGTTCCGGCACCCGCTGGTCGGGCGGATGGAACTGGTCTACGAGACGCTGCGCTCGGCGGACGACCCGGACCAGGCCCTGGTCACGTACACGGCCGAGCGCGGCAGCCCGTCGGACGACGCCCTGCGGATGCTGATCGCCTGGAACGCCGACCGGGAGACGGTGCAGGACCGCGACCGCTCCCCGAACCCGGAGCGGGCCCGTGGCGGGGCCCCGTTCGCCGACCGCGCCGCTCCCCGCTCCGCCGACCGTGCCCCGGGCCTGGCTCGGCCCGACGGCGGCACCGGGCCGGCGGCGTAGGTCAGGAACCGCGTGACCGGTCGGTCGGTCCGGTCCGGCCCGGTCACGCGGTCTCCGAACGGCACCCCACGCACCCCAAAGTGCGCTCTTCTGCGGGGGAGTTCACCCGCATACGGTGATCCGGTAACCGACAGCTACCAGGGATCGCCGATGACCATCCTCAAGACCTACGCCCGCCTCTGGTCCGACGGCCTCGACCAGGCCCTCCCCCTCCTGCGCACCCTGACCGGCGCCGAACCCGACCTGCTCTTCCGCTTCCACGAGATCGAACTGGCCGCCATCGGCGACTTCCTGGTCATCGCCGGACCGCCCGCCGAACGGGCCAAGTACGCGCACGCCTCGGCGACGGTCGTGGTCTCCGACCTCGACGAGCTCAGCGACACGCTGACCGCCGCCGGGGCCGTCGTCACCACGCCGGAGACCGCCTCCCCGACCGGTCGCTTCCTCTACGCCCGGCACGTGGACGGTGCCGAGGTCGAGTACGTGGAGTGGGTGCCGGACCTGGTCCGCCGGATCGTCCACCGCGAACCCTGAGGCCGTCCCGCCGCCTCGAACCGACGCATCGTCAGACGGCTTGATCGGGAGAGGCCGTGACGGAGCGATTCGGCGCCGTGGTCACACCGGCCCCGCGGGAATATCTCAGTTGCAGGCGTCACGTTTCCGACTGATCCTTTTCCCATTCGACGGACAAGGGGAGGGCGACGTGGCGCTGATTCCGTTCCCGGCGTGCCAGGACACCGACGAGGAGCCGCTCGCCCGGATGCGCACGCACGGACGGGAGCATCCTGCTCGTGATCGATGAGTTCACGACGAAGGCCACCTACGGCCAGGTCTTCGCGGTCACCCGGTTCCGTGCCGTCTTCGCCGGTCGGCTGCTCGGCGTCCTGTCGGACACGCTGCGGTCCGTCGCACTGGCGGTGCTGGTGTTCGACCGGACCGCATCGCCGTTGCTGACGGCGATGACGATGACGATCGGCTTCCTCCCCCAGGCCGTGGGCGGCCTGTTCCTCGCCGCGATGGCGGACCGGTTCTCGCCGCGGACCCTCATCAGCACGGGTTACGCACTCCAGTGCGCGGTCGGGCTGGTGCTCGCGTTCGGCCACCTCCCGGTCGCGGCGGCCCTGGCGCTCGTCGCGGCCGTGGCCTGCCTGACACCCGTCACCACCGGGGCCGCGGGCCGCGTCCTGGCGGAGATCCTCACCGGCGACACCTACGTGCTGGGGCGTTCGCTGTCCTACCTCGTCGCGGTCTCGGCGCAGATGGTGGGCATGGCCGCCGGCGGGGCGCTGGTCGTGTGGCTGGGTGTGGAGCGGACGATGCTGGTCACCGCAGGGGCGCACCTGATCGCGTCGGTGATCAGCCGCCTGTACCTGTCGGGACCGAAGGCGGTCCGCACGGGCGAGTCCACGGCGGGCGGGTCGGCAGCGGCCGGGTCGGCGGCGGTGGGCGGATCGTTGGTGGCCGGCGGGTCGATCGTGCGGAGGACCCTGCAGGGCAACGCCGCGCTCGTCGCCGCGCCCGGGGTCCTCAAGCTGATCATGGTCCAGTGCCTGCCCGCCGCGTACCTGGCCGCGGCGGGGAGCCTGCTCATCCCGTACGCCGCGCAGCGCGAGTTCGGCCCGACGGAGACCGGCACCCTCCTGGCCGCCACGTCCGTCGGCATGCTCATCGGCGACGTCGTCGTCGGGCGGGCGTTCGCGCCCGCCACCCGGGAACGACTCGTCCTGCCCCTGCTGCTGGTGATGGGCGCGCCCCCGGTCACGCTCGTGCTGGACCTGCCGTATCCGGCGGTCGCCGCCGCGTACGTGATCACCGGCGTGGGGTCCGCCTACCTGCTCGGCCTTCAGCGGCGCTTCCTGGAGGCGGTCCCGTCCCACCTCCAGGGACAGAGTTTCGCCCTGCTCAACACCACCACCATGACCATCCAGGGGGTCGGACCCCTGGTCTTCGGCGTCTTCGCGGAGTTCCTCCCGGTCGGCCTCGCCATCGCCCTGACCGGGGTGAGCAGTGTGACCACCACCCTCCTCCTGCGCTCCGCGATCCGCCCACGCCCGTCCGGCTGATCACCGTGTCACGGGGACTTCGACGCGCCGCCGCCGGTGACCGCCTCGGCATTCCTGAGCGCGGTGTCGATGGACTTCCTGACCAGTTGCAGGTGCTGCAGGTTCGTCCGGACCTCCGCATCCTGGTACTGCGCAGCGTTGGTGTTCCGCGGCTCCGGGGTCAGGTTTCCGCGGGTGCCGCGCTTGAAGTACTGGCTGATGCCGTAGCCGCCCGGGCTGTAGTGATCGTCAGGCTGTAGGTGGTGTTGTTGTTGATGATCGAGGCCGCGTTGTTCCTGACGTACTGGCCGTTTCCGGCGCCACCGCCCCCGAAGGTGTAGGCGGAGTCGTCCTGGTAGGTCTCGTAGCCCTGGCTGGTGCCGGAACCGTCGCCGAAGAAGCGCCCTGGAAGTTGGGGCTGTAGTACAGGCAGGCGTCGTAGCTGGCGCAGTATCCACTCGACGCGGCTGCGGGAGATGCGGAGACGACGCCGAGGCCGAGTGCGGCTATCGACATCACACCGGCGGCGACCTTCGTGCGGATGGTCATGGGAAATCCCCTTGTCAGTTGATCGATGGGTGTGCAAAGCGGGGGGGCTTGGTCGGCGCATCGGTGATGTGCTCTCCATTCGAACCCCACGGAATCCCCGGGCGCTGGAATCAAGCGGACTGTCGATACTCAGGTGACTGAGCGTCAAGCTCGCATTCCGTAGAGCTGTTGACCTGATGGGGCCGAATTGTCGGGCCGGGCCGATCGGGCGACAGGTGGGCGGAGTCCCGCAGATGAATTCCCGGAGTCCCTGACCGGTGCGGACCGTGCGGGGTTCGCCGTCCGAAGGGTCGCCGCCGGACCGGCCGGGTTCGGGTCGTGAGCCTGCCGGGCCGTCCGCGGCCTGTGCGCGGGCGTGCCGCGGCGGTCAGTCCGAGAGGGAGACGGATCCAGGATCACTCAGCGGCGGAACCGGAGTTGTACCCGTTGCTGCGAAGTGTCACGGCACTTCGTGATGCAGTCATGTCAATTCCCCCGTCCGACGCCCATGCTTCGTGACGAAGGTGGAAATCCCGTTGCGACACCCCCGTTTCACGTCATGATCAAGAATGCAGACACATCCGGGGAGCCGGAAGCTCTCATTCCGGAGGGTGGACGGTGGATGCTTGCCGAGGGCGCCGGGGCCGGCCCGGCCGGCCGGTCACTCCCCGCGGGCGCCGTCGGCCAACTCCCGGAGCACGTCCATGTGGCCGACGTGACGGGCCGTCTCCTGGATCACGTGACCGAGCAGCCACCGCACGGTGTAGTCCTTTCCGTCGACGCTCCGGGCCGCGCGGTCGTCCGCGGTCCTGTGGGCCAGCGCCCGTTCGGACCGGAGCCACTCCTCCCGGTAGGCGGCGACCAGACCGGACGGGGTGTCGCGACCGTCCAGCCGCCATTCCGCGTGGACGTCCTCCTTCACCCACAGCGAGGGCAGGTCCGATCCGCCGCCGACGATCGACAGCCAGAAGCGCTCCACCGCGGTGAGGTGCCTGACGATGCCGCCCAGGCTCATGAACGGCGACGTCGGGAGCGGGGTGGCGGCGGCGAGGGTTGCGTCCAGGCCCGCGACCTTGTTGACGACCGTGGTGCGGAGGAAGGACAGGAACTCCCACTGCAGGCGGAGTTCGTCATCGGCCACCGTCGACGGCCAACGGCGCTCCAGGGAGCCGGCCACCGGGTTCTGGTTCGACATGCGGGCAGTGTAGGCGCCCGGAAGAGGGTCTCGCGGGGGAAGGGCGGCTGCCGCCCGTCGGGGCGCCCCGACCGACTCGCCGGATGTGATGTCACCATGGAGGGAGCGCATATGACGCCCAACCACCTTGGACGAAGAGCGCCTTCAAGCAGTGGGGGCCAACCGTGGAGGATCCCGCTGCGGGCGTCGTCGCGGGTGGGCGTCGTCGGGGGTGGGCGTCATCGCGGGTGGGCGTGGAGGGACGGGCCGAAGTAGGTGCCGAAGAACCGGTGTGACCAGCTGCCCCGCTGAACGTGACAGGGCAGCCGACTGGGGCCGTCGTAGTCGCTCTCCATCAACTCCTCGGGAACCACCACGTAGCCGAGGTCGACCAGGGCCCGGGTCGTCGTGGCGAGATCGGCGTCGTCCAGCTCTCCTTCGGCCCGGGCGTCCTCCGTCCCGAGGAAGGCCCCCGGGTTCTCGGCGCAGATCACGGCCAGGGAGCCGAAGTTGCTGAGGCAGACGACGATCCGGGTCCCGCACACCGTCGCCCCGCCCGGCACGACGACCCGGCCGAACTCGCTGGAGTCCTGGGTGGTCCCGGCCTCGCACCGGGTCGCGAAGTCACCGTCGAGCCGGGTCACCAGCTCGCCCAGCCGGGCCGCCAGCGCGGCTCGGTCGTAGTGCTGCGGCCACTCCAGCCAGTCCGGGTCGTCGAGTTCGCGCAGCAGGGCCCGTAGATCCGCTTCGTTCTCCGTCATGCGGTCATTCTGGCGGACTGGGCGGTGGACGGCGGGCCGCGCATCGGGGCAGGCTCGTCCGCAGAGGTCCCGGACCGCTACCGGGGCCCTCTGCCCGTGTGACCTCACCGACCCCGTGCACCCCACCGAGCGCCGGACCGACGGCACTTGGTGCTCAGTCTCCTGGAGATCTTCATGCCGCTGCCCGCCTCGCCCGTGCTGCTGACCGGAAACGACCTCGTCCTGCGGGAGTGGGCGCACGCGGACCTGCCGGCCATGGTCGAGCTGTTCGACGATCCCGACGTCGCCGCCCGCACCACGCTCCGCTCGCCCTTCGACCTGGACGCGGCGCGCGAGTACCTGGAAACGATCGACCGGAGCCGGGCCGAAGGGCAACGCCTTCATCTCGCGATCACGGCCGACGGCCACCAGCCCCTGGGGGCAGTGCATCTCAACCTCTCCCGGGGCACCATGGGCTACGCCGTCGGCAGCGCCCACCGCGGACGGGGTCTGGCCCTGCGAGCCATGCGGCTCCTGACCGACTACGCCCACCAGGTCCTTCAACTTCCCCGGCTGCTGCTGGAGATCGAGAGCGACAACGCCCCCAGCATCGCCGTCGCCCGGGCCCTGGACTTCCGTCCCACCGGCGACGATCCGGAGCGCGTGCAGGGGAACGGCCGGACCTACTCCTGGCACACCTGGGCCCATGGCGCACCCGCCATCCGCCGGCCGCCGATCCGCAAGCCTTAGGACCTGTCTCGTGGATCATGTTCTTGCCCACATGGCGATAGAAGCGACGGTGACGGCGGCTTCGAAGTGGACAGCGAGTTTGTCCGTGCGCATCGCTACTCCCCGCCATTGCTTCAGCCGGGCGATGCCCCGTTCGACGGTGTTGCGGTTCTTGTAGCCCTCGGGGTCGAACGCGGGCGAGCGGCCGCCCGCGCGCCCGCGGCGCTTGCGGTTGGCGACCTGGTCGGACGGTTCGGGGATGAGTGCCCTGATGCCGCGATTTCGTAGGTGGGTGCGGATGGCCCGGGAGGGGGCAGAGCTTCGATCTTCTCCCACGCCGGGTCGGCCGGCCATTCGTGTCGTTTCACGCAGTGACAACGGCGCCGGAGATCAATGGGCACCGGGAACCGGTAGCCGTCGGTGCCCGCCTGCTGGAGACGGGCACCGACGAGCACGTGCCGTTGCCCGGTCAGGAGAAGACGACAGAACGGATCTTGGTGTCCTCCCCGAGCTCCTTGCCGGGGTCCATGGCGGTGTAGGTGTCACCGTTGCAGTCGGTTTCGAGGAACACGGTGGCGGTGGAGACGGTGTAGTTCTGGGGCGAGTTGCCCGGGGCTTCTTCGGTGGTGGCCGGCAGGTTGATGCACACGCCGCTCGTCTGGTCGCTGATGCCGGCTTTTTCACCCGTGCTGGTCTTGTAGAAGAAGTCGCCGGTGGTGGCGTGGGCCGAGGACGACATGGTCACGGCCACGGCCACGGCCACGAGTAGCGCGCCGATGGGCGTGCCGAGGGTCCGGTGAAGACGCATGAGGAGGTGGTCCTTCTGAGCAGGGAACTGTTCGGCCCGAATGTGCCCGCTCTCCATCCCCTCCCAACCCGCGCCCAACCTGGTTGCCCCGGTTGGAGCAGTGACGAATCGATTCTGCCGATGCCGTCCGGTTCCACCCGTACGGGCAGCTGTGCAGCACCCCGGGCATCCGCGGTCGGGCCGTCGCCGTTCTCCCTTGATCCACGAGACAGGTCCTAGCCACGTGTCGGGGTGCGATCCGGTAAGCCGTCTCGCGGGGCACCGAATCACCTGATCGACACCGAAGGGGAGTTCATCGGACCGTATCTGCCGATCGGCGAGTGCGGCCGGTACCCCGAACGACTGCGGCAGCCATTCGAGCACGTGGTAAGGCAGTTCAGTACGGGCTCCTCGGCAGCGGCCTGGTGGGATCCACCCGCCCCACGCAGACCAGTCGGCCGAGTTGGTTCAACTGGCCCTCCAGTCAAGTGAGTTCGTTGTCCAATTGGCCTTTTTTCCTCTTCCCGAGCGTTGTGCCGGTGGATAGCGTGCCACAGCACGTCACCAACGGAGAGGTCGTCTGATGAACATCCGTAAGAAGATCGCCACGCTGACTGCCGCGGTCCCCCTGCTGGTCGGTGTGTCGGTGGCGACCGCGCCCACCGCGTCAGCCACGGAGAGCTGCACCGGCGGGTACGTCTGCATCTACCAGGGCGACATCGCGGACGGCAGCGGCAATCACCCACTGGTGTACAGGTTCTACGAATACGGGACCTACAACGTGTACAACCTCGTTGGGGAGTACACCGTGAAGAACTGCCAGACAGGCGGCGCGGGGGTCACGGGCTACACCGGGTGGAACGCCGGGGGAGGCATTGCCTGGTCCATCCCCGTCAACAACTGTGCGGGGGGCCTCTGGGTGAACCTCACGTCGACGTACTCCGTCAGGCTGTACCCGTGATCGCACGTCTTCACGAAGCGCGTGAGTCGGCGCGAGCTCACGTGCACGGGCGGCCTACGGGGGCCGCATCGGCCGAGAGGAACAGGTGCTCCGTTCCGTGAGGCCGGGGACACGGCCTGCGGGTGTGTTCGTGTGCGATGCCCTCGGTGGCGAGGGCGTCGCACCGGGCGTGTGACCCGGCACAGAAGCCTTGTCGGTACACCTAGTAGTCGACCGGTTCGCGGATGACGGGGCAGGTCATGCAGTGGCCGCCGCCGCGGCCCCGGCCGAGTTCGGCGCCGACGATGGTGATGACCTCGACACCGGCCTTGCGCAGCAGCGTGTTGGTGAGGGTGTTGCGGTCGTAGGTGAAGACCACGCCGGGTTCGAGGGCGACGGCGTTGTTGCCGCTGTCCCACTGCTGGCGCTCGGAGGCGTACACGTCGCCGCCCGTCTCGATGACGCGCAGCCGGACGCCGAGGGCCTCGCCGACGACGTCGGTGAAGCTCCGGGAGCCCTCGTCGGTGATGTCGATGCCGACGGCGTTGTCCCCGGGGCGCAGCGTGAAGGCGTGGACGGCGTTCATGATGGTCGGGTAGAGCGTGACGATGTCGCGGTCGGCGAACGTGAAGACCGTGTCGAGGTGCATGGCGGCGCGGAGTCTCGGCATGCCGGCGACGATGACCCGCTCCGCCGCGCCCTGGGCGAAGAGCGCACTGGCGACCTGGGTGATGGCCTGGCGGGAGGTCCGTTCGGACATGCCCATCAGGACCACGCCGTTCCCGACCGGCATGATGTCGCCGCCCTCGAAGGTCGCCTGGCCCCACTCCCGTTCGGGGTCGCCCCACCAGACGGTGGAGCCGGTGAACTCCGGGTGGTACCGGTAGACCGCCTTCATGAGCAGGGTCTCGTCGTGCCGGGCGGGCCAGTAGAGGGGGTTGAGGGTGAGCCCGCCGTAGAGCCAGCACGTGGTGTCGCGGGTGTAGAGGGTGTTGGGGAGCGGCGGCATGAGGTACTCGCGGGTGCCGGTCGACTCGCGGGCCAGACCGATGTACCCGGAGCGGTAGTCGTCCGGGAGGTCGCCGGTGGCCAGTCCGCCGATCAGGAACTCGGCCAGTTCCTTCGGGGCCAGGGTCTCCAGGTAGCCGCGGGTGCCGTCGACCAGCCCGAGTCCGACCTCGTTGGGGGTGATCTTCCGGTCGAGCAGCCAGTCCCGGGCGCCCGGCACGATCAGGGTCTGGGCGAGCAGGTCGTGCAGTTCGACGACGTCGACGCCGCGTTGGGTCAGCTTGTTGACGAAGTCGGCGTGGTCGCGCTGGGCGTTCTCGACCCACATGACGTCGTCGAAGAGCAGGTCGTCGGAGTTGGTCGGGGTGAGGCGGCGGTGGGCCAGGCCGGGCCGGCAGACCAGGACCTTGCGCAGGCGGCCGACCTCGGAGTGGACGCCGTAGCCGTGGGCCGGGCTGGAGGCGGTGTCGTTCACGGTCACGGGGGGCCTTTCGGTGACGGGACGGGCGAGGGGCAGACGGCGGACGCGCGCGGGCGCGGAAGGGTTCAGATGGTGATCCACCCGGCGGCCAGGGCGGTGATCCCGGCGACGGCACCCGCGATCGAGGCGGCGAGGATGACGAGTTCGCGCGGGGAGAAGAGGCGTCGCCCCTGCTCCCGGCGGGCCATCACGAACAGGACCGTGGCCGGCGCGTAGACGATGAAGGAGACCAGGACGAACTTGAGCCCGGCCGCGTAGAGCAGGAACGCGGTGTACACGGTGGCCAGCACGCCGACCGTGAGCTCCCGCCCGCGCGAGCGGGTGCCCGGGGCCGAGCGGTGGGCGATCTTGGCGGCGTACGCGGCGGCGAGCAGGTACGGGATGAGGCTGAGCGCGCTGGTCAGGTCGAGGGCGAAGTTGAACGCGTCGTCGGAGAGCAGGGTCACGAAGAGGACGACCTGCGACAGCACGGTGGTCATCAGCAGGGCGGGCACGGGGACGTCGGAGGCGTTGGTGCGGCGCAGGAACCGCGGCATGTCCTTGTCCTTCGCCGCGACGAGCAGGACCTCGGCGGCCATCAGGGTCCAGGCCAGGTACGCGCCCAGCACCGAGACGATGAGGCCCACGCTGACCATGACCTTGCCCCAGGTGCCGACCGCGGCCTCCAGGACGCCGGCCATCGACGGCTGGCGCAGCTCGGCGATCTCGGCCATGGGCAACAGGCCGTAGGAGACGATGGTGACGGAGGCGAAGATCGAGAAGACGCTCAGGAAGCCCAGCACGGTGGCCCGTCCGACGTCCTCGCGCCGCTTGGCGTGGCGGGAGTAGACGCTGGCGCCCTCCACCCCCAGGAAGACGAAGACCGTGGCGAGCATGGTGCCCCGAACCTGCTGGAACAGGGAGCCCGCGTAGTCGGCGCCGCGGAAGTTCTCGGCGAAGACGTCCGTGTCCAGGGAGAACAGGGCCAGCAGGATGAAGACCAGGATCGGGACCAGCTTGGCGACCGTGACGACCCGGTTGATCGTCGCCGCCTCCTTCACGCCCCGTCTGATCAGGAGGAAGAACAGCCAGAGCCCGGCCGAGGAGCAGACCGCGGCCAGGAGGGTGTCACCGTCGCCGAGCGCGGGGGCGATCGCGCCGATCGTCGACATGATCAGCACCCAGTACGTCACGTTGCCCACGCACGCGCTGGCCCAGTAGCCGAACGCGGAGAAGAAGCCGAGGTACTCGCCGAATCCGGCCTTGGCGTAGGCGTAGACGCCGGCGTCGAGGTCGGGCTTGCGGACGGCGAGGGTCTGGAAGACGAGGGCGAGCATCAGCATGCCCGTGCCCGCGATCGCCCACGCGATCAGCGCTCCGGCGACGCCGGTCTCCTGCGCGAAGCGGCTGGGGAGCGAGAAGACGCCCGCACCGACCATCGAGCCGACGACCATGGCGGTCAGGGTCGGGAGCGTGACCTTCGCGGTCGATCCCGGCCGGGCGGCGAGGTCGGCGCCCTCCGGGGGCCCGCCGTCGTCCTTCCGCATGCCACCTCCGTTTCGTACGGTCCGGCCGCCCTGCCGGCGGGCCGGTTCGGTTCCGGTCGCGGTCCGGCGGGTCGGGCCCGGTCCGGTCCTGGTCCGGTCAGGCGGGTCGGGGACCGGCCTCTGGCGAGACGGTTACCGGATCATTTGTTCATATACGTCCGCTTGCGGCGAGCGGCGGACGCCGCGTCCCGAGGCTTCCGAGGAGGCCCGCGGCCGGATGGCGGACGCCGTTCGGCACTGGTCAGCCCGGTTCCGCGGTCCCCGCACCGGCTGACCGGCGGGCGACGGAGGCGCCGTCCGCCGCCTCGTCCGAACGGTCGACGCAGGGGAGCGCGGCGAGGAGCGGTCGGAGGGGCGGGCGCGGAGCCTCAGTTCAGAACGTCGAGGACCAGCCGGGTGCCGCCGCTCGCGAGCAGCATCATGGCGATCGCGACCAGCAGGATCCCCGCGACCTTCTCCAGAACGGCGCCGGTCGAGTCGGACACCCGCCGGGTCACGTGCCCGGCCGCGTACAGCGTCAGCCCGGTGACCGCCGCGTACCCGAACCCCGCGACGGTCAGCCCCACCGCCGCCCACCAGCCGGGTGCCTCGGCGCGGTAGGCGACGAAGAAGCCGAAGGTCGTCCCGCCGAAGGTGAGGGGGAAGGTCAGCGGGGTGAAGACGATCGAGCGCCACGGTGCCGGCGGCCCGGCACCCGCCCTCCCGGGGCCCGGCCCGGAGCCGGTCTCGGCACGCGGTCCGGGCTCGGCGCCCGGTCCGGTGCCGCCCGGTCCGGCCGGGGGCTCGACGGCGGCCTCGGCCACCGCCTTCGGCGGCGGCGCGGTCCGGCCGGTCATCATCGGCACCGCCGCCAGCAGCAGTGCGATGCCGCCCGTCGCGGACAGCGCCGCCGTACTGATGCCCAGCAGCTCCAGCAGCGGCTCGCCGATCCAGAGCGCCGCGAGCATCAGCACCGAGACGTTGGTGAACAGACCCCACGCCAGCTTCCGCTGCTCGTCGGACGTGTAGCCCTCGACGATCGGCAGGTAGGAGGAGAGTGCGGCGATCGGGCTGTAGAGCGCGAAGAGGGCGAGGAACAGCAGCAACGCGTCGTCGAGGTGCAGCGAGGGCATCGGACTCCCAACGGGGCGGGGGTGCGCGCGGGACCGCGGCATGTCCGTGCCTCCGTCGCGTCGCAGCCGGTACCGCCAGCCTTGGGCCGCCTCCCGGGGCGGGCCAGCGGTTCTGAGCCGAACGGACTACCCGCCCGGTCCCGCCCCGGACCGGACCGGACCGGCGGACCCGTCCGGCGGAGCGGGGCGGCCGGGCGCCGCCGGGCGGCCTCCGTGAAGTGCCGGGGGAGCTGATCCGGGCGAGACTGGGGCGAAACGGCCCGCAGGGCCCGGTACCGGCGGGACCATCGGCCCGGCGCGTCCGCCCTTCCGGCCCTGCCGCCTGCGCGGACCCGGGGGTGGGATGGAGCCGAGGGGCCGGAACCTGGTTCCGGGCCGTCGGCCGAACGCAACCGCGAGGGCAGGAGCACAGAGATGAAGGCCGCCGTCGTCCACGACTTCACCCAGCCGCTAGTGATCGAGGACCGCCCGGTGCCCGAGCCCGGGCCGCACCAGGTCCGGGTCAGACTGGAGGCGTCGGGGCTCTGCCACACCGACATCCACGCCGCGCACGGCGACTGGCCGGTCAAGCCCACCCCGCCGTTCGTGCCGGGCCACGAGGGCGTCGGCATCGTCGAGGCGGCCGGCGCGGAGGTCCGGCACGTCGGAGTCGGCGAACGGGTCGCCATCGCGTGGCTCGCGGACGCCTGCGGGCGCTGCGACCAGTGCGTCTCCGGCTGGGAGACCCTCTGCCTCCAGCAGCACAACACCGGCTACTCCGTCGACGGCGCCTACGCCGAGTACGCCCTCGCGCACGGCGACTACGTCGTCCCCGTCCCCGACGGCATCGACCCGCTGGACGCCGCCCCGCTCTCCTGCGCCGGCGTCACCACCTACAAGGCCCTCAAGGTGTCCGGCGCCCGGCCGGGCACGCGCGTCCTCGTCTCCGGCATCGGCGGCCTCGGCCACCTCGCCCTCCAGTACGCGCGGATCAGCGGCGCCGAGACGATCGCCGTCGACGTCACCGACGACAAGCTCGCCCTCGCCCGCGAGCTGGGCGCCGACCACGTCCTCGACGCCCGCACCCAGGACGTCGCCGCCGAGGTCCAGAAGCTGGGCGGCGCCCACGCTGCCGTCGCCCTCGCCGTCAGCAACGCCTCGTTCCAGGCCGCCTACGGGGCGCTGCGCCGCGGCGGCACCCTCGTGCTCGTCGCGCTCCCGGCGGAGGGCAAGCTCGAACTCCCCGTCTTCGACACGGTCCTGAACGGCACCAAGGTGATCGGCTCCATCGTCGGCACCCGCGAGGACCTCGCCGAGGTGTTCCGCCTCCACGCCCTCGGCCGCACCCGCGTGATCCGCGAGACCCGCCGGCTGGAGGACGTCAACGCCTGCTTCGACGAAGTCCTCGGCGGCAAGGTCTCCGCCCGCCTGGTCTTCGACCTGACCTGACCCGGGATGCGGCGGAGGGGGATGCTTGAGGGTAGGTCTGCCGAGTGCGACGATCTGAGTACTGATTGAGGTCCAAAAGGCGCTGACTATTGGTGCAGCGTGTAGCTGCAATCTACCCGGCGTCACCCAGGTCCGGAAACTCAATGCCCTTAAGGTCTCTCAGCTCTATGGGAACACGCTCGGTAATTGTTGCTTGTCGGCCAGCTGAGTGCTTTAGATTTGAAAAGGCCGTCGAAGAAACTACCGCCGGCGCGGGGCAATTATGTATCGGCAGCGGGGTCGTGCCAGTGCGCACATAGTACGCGTGGAGGTCCGCAATGGTTAGGCTTTGTTTTGAAGTCCCATAGGGTCGGGCCGCTGCCAATGCCACATGCAAGGCGCTCGGCCCGGGAATTATCGGCCGAGCGCCTTGCATAAAATGCTTGCGGTCTTGGGTGGCTGACCGTGCGTTGTGCGGCCCCTGGAGGTCGTCCAGTGCTTAGCCGACGGTCGGCTGTAGCCACTAGAATCGGCGGGGCATCACATCTGCCCCTGAGGCCGTATTGTCGCCTTCGGCGACGCCTTTCCATCAAGTCTTGCCGGCTTTACGGGTCAAGTCGTCCGGAGTCGCTCCACGCTGCAGCCGCCCACTATGACACCTTCAATCTGAATATTCGACTGATCGCCGTCCGCGTAGACGAGTGTCCGGTAGGATGGAAATTCGCTCTCAACTGGATCGCCGTAAGAATCCGGCTGGGTGATAATCTTCACCATTGTCGATCCAATCTTCGCCGTCCAGTAGTCGCCGGTATAGTGACTTTCTCGCTGTTCGAAGACGCATCCGAGCTGTCGACCAATAGCAATCGCAGCTTCACTTGGCAAATTTCCACAGATCCCAAACAGTGCATGTCCCGTCATGGATCCTCCTTCTTTCCGATGCCAGGAACTCAACCGCAGTGACATGGTAGGGCGGGAATGGTGTCGGTGCCTCGAGCAATTGCGCTTTCCATATTCGGAAATATCACGAAATTGACTGGGCGGCCCGCAATGAGGTCAAGCCTCTTCTTCATCCCAAGAATCCCAAGGCTTTCAAGCTGTGCGAGGGATAGCTCGGCGGACCTTGTTCCACCCGCGAACTCGTGCACCGTGACACCCGATCTGCGCGCCTCCTCGAAGAGTTCCGACCCGATTAGGTCGATGTCGTAGTCACTGTGACTGCCGAACGGGCGGCCCGATGTGTATCCCACGCCGGTTACTGAACTTCCACGGAATTGTACTGCCACGCCCGAATAAGAGGCGTCGGCAAGGCCTTCACTCATGGCTCCGATGAATTGGTTGTAGTCTTCCTTTCCATTGAAACCCTGCGGCAGATCACAGTTGTGAACGAGGATCGGCGTGGCCCCCGCCAGCACATAGTAAGTGTGGAGGCTGTCGACAGTCAGGTTGTCTGCGCGCTGGGGGGCGGTCTTGTAGGTGTGTACGGCGAGGATGTGTATGGAGCTGTGGTCGGGGGTCGTCAGATTGTGGCCGGGCGGAAGGTCTGACGCCGCCGTCCACCGCTGGGCGGTGTCGTCCCAGTAGGGGTGGTGGGAGGTAGACACCAGGGTGGTGGTCTCCCCGGTCGGGAGAGTGAGGGTCAGCTCGGTGAAGTCGGTGTCGTCCGGGGTGACGATCTTCTCGGTGACCGTCTTCGCCGAAGTCTCCCCCGTCTGCGGATCGGTGGCGCTGACCTTGTCGCCCTGCTTGATCTCTCCGATCTCCTTGGTGCTTCCGTCCGCCATGAGTACCTGGGTGCTCGGAGGGAAGCTGTGCTTGCAGGGGTTACTCGGGGCCTGCGGCGTGGTGTTGGGAGTCGAGGCGTCGGGAGCCTTCCGGAGGTCCTTCAGGACCTTCTCGCCGATGAGTTTGATCCACTTGGTCTTGACGAACGAGGTGGCAGCGAGGCCGCAGGACATCGCTCCGGGGTCGTCGACGCAACTCTTCACGTCGCCGACGGGAGTCAGCTCGACGACTGCCGTCCTGGACGCTTTGAAGAGGTTCTTGAGGAACTCGCGCGCACCGCCCTTCGGCGGCTTCTGGCCGTAGTTCTTGTAGACCTGGTCGTGGACGTAGTTCCTGTTCGCGACGTAGCTGGTGTTTACCTGGGTCTCGTAGTACCGCTCCTGCGCCCTGTAGTCGCGATAGTCGCTAGTCTGCTGAGTGTTGGACATGGTGATGGTTCCACCGGTGCCCGAGCAGTCGTAGAGGGTGCCGCACTCGGGTGTTGCGAGGCCGCTCGGGTCGCTGCGGTTGATCGGGTCGTTCTCGCCGTACGCGTAGCCGTTCCACTGCTGGGGGTTCGCGGAATCGAGGATCGGGTCGGCGCTGATGAAGCGGCCGGTCGAGGGATCGTACTGGCGGGCCCCCAGGTTGGTGAGGCCGGTGGCTTCATCCTTGCTTCCGCCGACGAAACCCTTGGTGCCGGCCCAGTCGGAGGCTGCGGGCTGGGTGCCGCGCGGGTTGCCGAAGGGGTCGGTCGGGCGCCGGGTGACGGGCTGGTCGTCGCCGCTGCCGATCTGCAGGCCGCCGGTGCCGTGGTGGTCGCCGGCCTGGACGAGGACGGTGCCGCCGCCGATGGGAGCGGTGACCCGGGTGTAGGTCAGGCCGCCTGCGGAGGCGACGGCGCGGACGTTGCTCGTGGCGCCGGTGGCGGTGTCGAGAGTCAGCTCGTCAGTGGGCAGGTTGAGCGTCGTCCGGCCCGGGTTGCGGCGGATCAGCTGGTTGCCGTCGGCGTCGTAGAGGTAACTGGTGGTGCCGCCGGCCGTCTGGGCCAGGGAGTCCAGCTTGTCCTCGCCGTTCCAGGTCAGCGTGGTCGTGCCGGCGGTGTCGGTGATGGCGGTGGTGCTGCCCTTGGCGTCGTACTGGTAGCTGACAGTCTTGGTGCCGCCAGGGCCACTGGTGGCTGATGTGAGCAGCGCGTGCGGCCCGCCGGTTCCGCCACCGGTGTTGGGCGCAGTGGTTGGGGTGTTGCGGTTCTGCGCGGCGCCGAAGGTCTGTGTCGTGGTGGTGTCGTTCAGGCTGTTGCCGGTGATGTCGTGCTGTACGAGGCTCGTACGGTTGCCGGTGGAGTCGTAGGCGTAGGTGTTCCAGTACGGGGCCGGGCCCCCGATGGTGCGCCCGCCGGGGTTCACGGTGGCGGGCCCGCTGGCGTTGCGGCACCCGCCGATGCCAGGCACGGTTGTAGAACCACCCGTGCCGTGAACCTGTCCGGAGGAGTCGGTCCAGTCGGCTGTGGTGGAGGTGCCGTCGGTGTCGGTCCAGGCGTTGGTGAGCCGGCCCTGGAAGTCGTAGGTGAAGCATTGGGTGTCAGTGGCCGCGGCGTCCTGGATCGTGCTGATCGAGGTGATGCGGCCTGACGGAGCGTAGGTGTAGCTCGTTTGGTCGGTCGCTACCGTGCCGGTCTGACGGTAGACGAAGTTGTTGATCAACCGGCCGGTGGCCCAGTCGTGCTGCTGGAGCGAAGCGACCTGACTTCCGTACGCGCCGACGACGGTTTCCAGTGGACGGGACAGGGGGTCGTAGGAGACCTTGGCGATCACAGCCTCGTCGAGGCTGGCAGACGAGACCAGGAGGCCGGTGATCGTGTAGCCGAACGACACCGTCTCGGCGGGCAGACCACCTGCTGCTGGGATGCTGACGGTCTTCAGTGCGCCGAGGACCGGGCTGTACGTGTTGGCGGTCGTGTAGGTTCCGGCCAGGGCTCCCTCGGTCGAGGGAATCGAGACAGAGGTTCCGAGGGGCCGGTACGCGGTGTCGTAGCCGGTCACGCCTTTGGTGTAGGCGGCGCCGCCGGCACCGCCGACGTAGCGGGTCGAGGAGGTCGGCATCCCCTTGGCCAGGGTGTCGTAACTCCAGCTCGCCAGCTGATTGGCAGGGGCGACGCTCCCGTTGTAGCTGCCGGTCCGACGGCCCAACAGATCATAGGTGTAGGCCAGAACGCCGGCCTTGGAGTCGACCGTGTGATCCACCCGGCTGTTCGCGTCGTAGAAGGTCCGGGTCACCCCGGTGTCGGGGTCGGACGCCGTGACCTGCCGGCCACGCAGGTCGTAGGTGTAGCTCCACGAGTTGCCGCTGCTGTCGCTGTGACCTGCGGACTGCCCGGCTGCCGTGTAGGCGTAGTTGGTGACGTCGGCGTCGGCCGGGTTGCCGGTGGCCGCGGTGGTGCGGTACTGCCAGGTTGCTACCGTCCGGCCGCGTGCGTCGGTTACGACGGACATCGGCGTCGCGCCGTTGGGAGGGGTCGCGTCCGTCCGGTCCGCGCCGGGGTAGGCGGTGGTGGACGCCCACTGGGGGTTGCCGTACGAGCGAAACTCCGAGTGCACCACGCGCCCGTTGCCGTCGTAGGAGTTCCAGGTCTGGCCGGGTATCTGTCCGTCAGCGACCGGAACGAAGATCGATTCGGTCGGGAAGGAGGTCCTCTCGTAGTAGGGGTTGGAGGTCTTGATCACCCAGCCGTGCGTGTCGTACACGGTGTCGGTGATGAGTCGACCGGTCGGCTTGGCGGCGCTCGTGCTCTGGGTCTGCCTGGACCGGCCGAGGCCGTCGACGATGTCGACGACTGCGGAGTTGGTGACGCCGTCGTCGGTCAGCGTCTCGGTCGTGACGGCGCTCGGGCCGGCGTCACCCTTGACGGAGTAGCCGAACTTCTGGCTCGGGTGGCCGGTGGTCGGCCGGTCCGGTGACCAGACGGCCGTGAGCCGACCGAGCGCGTCGTACTTCGTCGTCGCCACCCTGCTGTTGGCGTCCTGGCTGGTCAGCGGCAGGCCACGACCGGGGTCGACGGTGACCGAGGTGGTCCAGTCCGCGCCCATCGGGCTCGTCGTGACCACGGAGGTCGGCAGGACACCGGAGACCGGGGTGACGGCGACGGATGTGACTGCGGTCGTCACGGACGGGCCGGTCAGCTGGGCACCGGTCCAGTCGTACGTCGATCCGTCGGTGGTCGTGCTGGTCCGGCCCCGCCCGTAGGCGTCGAACGTCAGGCTCGAGCCCTGGGCATAGACGGCCTTGCCGGACTGGTCGAAGTGGTCGAGGACCTGGCTGCTTGTCGCGTCGCCGACCGCTCCGGCCTGGCCGAACGGCTTGCCGTCGTAGAGGGTGCGGCTGCCGATGAGTGTGTTTGCCGCTGTGGCCGTGGCACACGGCCCCTGGACGGTTACCCGTTCGGAGGGGAGCGTCAGGAGTTGGGGGTCGGTACTGGTGGCGTAGCTGGTGATGGTGCAGGTCTCGGGAGTCGCGGCGGTACCGTCGCCCTTGTCATTGAGACGTGTGACACGGTTGCCGTGGGCCGGGTCGGTCGTGGTCGTCGACGTGGCTGTCCGCCAGCTACCGTTTGCCAGTCTGGCCTTGGTGATTCCGGTGACCTGTGAGTCAGGGTAGCGGGCGTAGATCTTTGGTGCGCCCGCACCTTGGACGTGGGTCGCTGTGACCTGCTGTCCGCTGGAGGTGCTGCCGGACAACATCTGGACGGTACCGCCTGCGCGGTCGAAGACCTCGGTCGCGACAGCGCGTCCGGTGAGCCAGTCCTCGTCCGTGACGGTGCCGCCCAGAGGACTGGCGACCTGCACGTTCCGCTGGGTGCCGTTCAGCAGGTAGTCGCCGTGCATCCCACGGAGGTAGGTGATCCTCTGCTGAGTCCGGGGCGCCTCGCTCGCCGAACCGCTTCCGGTGTTCGTGGTCACCGTCTGGTAGCCGCGGAAGCCGTCCCAGGCACGGGTCTTGGGGTCGATGAACTCCGCGTCGTTGCGGTGCCAGGCCGCGCCGCCGCCGTAGGTGTACTCGGTGGTCCGGCCGACGGACGGGGTGCTCACGAGGTCTTGCTCGGTGACCGTCCGGACGAGCGGCTTGTTGAACCAGTCGTTGACGGGGTCGGGAGAGGACTGCCCCGGCAGGTACCACTTCACGGGCATGCAGGCCATGGTGTTGGCGTCTTCGGAGGCCGGCATGTGGTTGTTGACCCGGGAGCACTCCGGGTCGGAGTAGATGATGTTGATCCGTCCGCCGGTCTCGTTGGTGATGCCCTGCAGCCGGGGGCGCATGAACATCGGTGACGGCGGGACCAGTCCGTCGACGCGGTTGGCCATCATCCGGTATGTGAAGGTCACCGGGGGCAGACTGAGCGGTGTCTGCCCGTTGGACCCGGTCCGCTGGACGGAGTCCAGCTGCAAGGTCCGCTTGGTGCCGTCACCCGGATCGGCGAGGGACTGGCTCAGTGACCAGCTGTCGACCTCGCGGTAGGAGTCGCCCACGACGACCTGGGTGGCGATGGTGGTCAGGCGCTTGGTGGAGAAGAAGGTCGGCGAGTAGTTCGTGCAGGCCCCGGAGCCCGTGCATATTTGGTCGATCGGCACGTCCGGCCAGGCGTCCGCGTTCACCGTGGTTCGCTGATCCTCGGCGCAGGTGATCGGGTCGGACGGCCTGCAGCGCTCCGCAGTACTGAACACCACCTTGGAAGCCGGGTTCAGCGAACCCCTCGCGGTTCGCTGCTCGTCGAGGCGCTGGCCGTATCCGATCTCCTTGAGGTAGGCCGCGCGTTGGTAGTCGGTGAGGGTGCCGTTGAGGTTGTTCTGGCCGCCGCCTCGGTTGTACTTGTTGCCCTCGGTGCCGTACTTGTACGTGGTGAGGTTGCCGTGGGTGTCGACCACGTAGTCGAGCTGCCAGCGCCACGCCATCTGACACCACGAGGCGCTCCCGGTCGCAGGCTGGTAGCACGGGTCGCCGCTCTTCGGCGAGTAGACCGGGGTCGTCAGAACGGAATTGGCCGCAGGGTCCCCACCGTCCCCGCCGGGCAGGTGGTTGCGGCCGAAGTAGTACTGGGTGCCGTCGGAGGTGGTGATCCGCCAGTACTCCATGTCCCGGTAGTCGGTGTCACCGGCGGACCGGAGTGCGCCGCTGAGCTGTTCGATCTTGGAACCGTCGTCGTCTTGGAGGTGCCAGGCTCCCGTGGCGTCGTCGCGGACGATGGTGCCGGACCGGCCGCCCAACGCGAGGGTGGCGTTCTGGCCGCCCCAGCACTGATCGCCCGAGCCGGCGATGCCGGATTTCGCGCAGTTCCGGTAGGAGCGCTCGATGAAGCCGGGCTCGTACACCCAGCCGTCGCCGATCCACGAGGACTGGGAGTTGGTCGCCGACGTCTTGCCGTCGACGGCGGCCGAGTTGTAGGCCAGGCTAACGATCGGTGTCGAGCCGCCGAGAGCCGGTGGGACCGCGATGGGGTAGGCGTAGGAGAAGCTGCCGGTGTGCGAACCGGCACTCCAGGCGGAGGACGGCGAGAGCGAGGTCGCGGTGTAGCTTCCGCCTGCACCCGACGGCGCGGCTGCTGCCGTCAGGACCAGTGCCTGCGCGCCGGACGGAGCGGCTTCGACTCCCGAAGCCTGGGGGCTCGTCCTCGCTGCGCCGGTCGTCGAGCCACCGGCCGGAAGACTCACCTCGGCGGTCAGCGATCCGCGCCCGTCGAGGTGGGACGGCACCGGCGTCTGGGACCGGCACTCGGACCGCTCCGGGGTCGTCAGTGCGCATGACGGCAACGCGAGCAGTACCGCGCGGTCCGACCAGCCGCCGCCTCGGAGAGCATTGAGGTCCAGGGAGACGGTGGCCTTACGACCACTGTCGGATGTCGGAGCATCCACATCGGAGAGTGCGACCAGTGGGCCGGTGGCGCCGGCCGCCAGGCCCTGATCCTGTCCGGTCACCTGGACCTGGACGGTGCGCGCGCTTTCCGCCTCAGAGCTGCCAGGAGCTACTCGTACGGCCAGTTTCCCGGCCTTGGCGCCCACGGCGCCGCCCGAGGAGGGCGAAGCTCCGCCCGTGGCCGACCGAGCGGCCAGCGCCTCGACACCATCGGATCCGAGCTTCACGGTCTCGGTTCCGGTCACGACCGCAGGTGTCGTCTGCGGCTTCCACTCGGCGGGCTTGGAGGCGGTCGGCCGCCCGGGCGGAAGGACATCGCGGCCCTCGACCGACAATGCCCCGTCGCTCGGGGGAGTGCCGGGTGGAGTCCAGACCTTCCCCCTCGGCTCAGGGTAGGTCCACGCCGCTGCTGGCGGTACCGCGACCCCCATCAGCATCAATGCGGCAAATGCCGCTGTCACCGGTGACCGCCATCGGCCTCCGGTCGATCTTCCAGCCCGTTCGCGGGCAGGCAGAACCCCCACCGTGCAACCCCTCGATTGGTCTTGACAGCACGTCATGCGAGCGAGGTGCTCCCATGGTCGAGGTGACGATAAGTGATGGGTCTGACACGTCGCCAGCGAGTTCTTTCGGCGTCCGGCCGATGTTTACGGACTCTTGACCGTCGGATCGACCGGTTTCCGGACATGTCGGTCCGAGGCCCTGGACGGGGTTGACCGCCAGGGCTGTGAGGCAGCATCGTTCCGACCCGAACATCGCTCCGAAGAGGAGCTCGGCAGGGGAGGGAATTCAGAAGAGGCATGTCCGAAAACTCACGTACATTTGTATACACATCTCCACCTCCGTCTATTAGCACCCGCGCGGTGCGGCTGACCGCGCTCGGGATGAGCGGGGCACTCGGGCTCGGTCTGCTGGTGGCTCCGTCGGCGCTCGCGGCCGGCCCTCCGGCTTCGCCTTCCCACGGGCCGGTAGGTGGTGTAACTCCGATCGAGGCCCCGACTCCCGCGCCCCCGCGAACGCCGGAGCAGCAGGTCGTGTTCGATGCCCTCGCCAAGGCAAAGACCACGGGTAGGTCCGTTGTCGTGGACGCCATGACGAGCGAGGCGTCGAAGACGGTCGCGAGTCCGGACGGAAAGCTGGTCACCACCGACGACGCAGAGGCGGTCCGCGTGAAGCGCGGGGGCGCTTGGGTGGACATCGACACCGCCCTGCGGACCAACCCTGACGGGACTCTCGGCCCTGCCGTCGCCTCGACTCCGCTGACGTTCTCCGGCGGCGGCAGTGGTCCGATGGCGACGGTGGCTACCGCTGACGGCAAGGAACTGGCTGTCACCGCGCCCTTCCCCCTGCCGAAGCCCAGCCTGAACGGTGCGACCGCGACCTACCCGGACGTACTGCCCGGTGTGGACCTCCAGCTCACCGCACTGGCAGTCGGGGGTTGGCGGGACGTCCTCGTCGTTCACACTGCCGAGGCCGCTGCGAATCCTGAACTGAAGTCCTTGCGCTTCCCGATCGACGCCAAGGGGTTGACTGTCAGCACGGATGCGCAGGGCGGCATCGATGTCAAGGACGAACACGGAACCGCGCGGTTCCGTTCGCCGGTCGCCCTCCAATGGGACTCCTCCCGGTCCCCGGTGACAACGCCGGCTGCCAACGCCAAGGCACGATCCGCTGCCGGTGCGCCAGCCCTCGGTGAGCCGGTCGTCGAGGGGGCGCGGTCCACCGCCGAGGCTCCGGGAGACGGTGCGAACGTCGCCGTCATCGGCACCAAGGTTGTCGGAAGCTCAATCGAGCTGACGCCTGATCAATCCATGCTCGGAGTCGGTACGGGGCCGTGGTATCTCGATCCCTCACTCACTGCCGTGACAAGCGGGATCCAGGGCTCGGTCGAGGTACAGGAGAACCACGACGAATACGAGTACTACAACAAGAAGACCAACCTCGCGACCGGATTCTGTGGCTATCACAGCCCGGACCCGAATCAGGACTGCGGGAAGGAAGGTCGTCAGCGCGCCTACTTCCAGTTTGCCGTGAATCCCGCTATATACACGGTCGTCAGTGGAGCGAACTCGCCTCCGGTGCTGTTCAGTTCCACCCTCAACGGCCAGGTGACCGGTGCAGCCAGTCCGAGTACGCCGACCGAGCTGGGCATCTATTCGGCTCCCAGGGCGATCCACGAACACAGCAAGTGGAAAGACCAGCCCTGCGAATACTCGAACTCTGGTCTCGTCATGGAAGGCTGCCAGTTCATCGGCAGCCAGCTCATCACCGGCAACGGTGGGCCACTGGCCGTCGACGTCACCGACATGATGAAGCGCGCGGCTGCCGGAAGGTGGGCCACCTGGACGATCGGCATCGCGCCGACCGGAGGCGAGGGCAACAAGCTCTACCGACACCATCTGGACAGTCGGCCCAGTATCACCACCACCTACGACATCACGCCCACAGTCTGGCATCCGCGGACGTCTCCCACCCCTGGCTTCGCGAAGAGCTTCTCCATCGACGGAGGCGATGCGGAGTGCAACACCGGTGGCGCCAACCCCTGGGACAACCCTGGATGGATCGGAAGCAATCAGAACATCTACCTCACCAGTAACAGCTGGTCGCCGACCGGGCTTCCACTGTGGACCGGATTCCACATGTGGGACGACAATGATCCCAACTTCACGTTTCGAGATGGTCGTTGGGGCGGGAGCTACAACTACCCGGCAGAAGCCGTCACGCCGGGCTCGCTGAGCGACGGTCACCAGTACGGCTGGTACGCCGGGGCGGCCGACGGGATTCTCACGTCGGATGCGAGTGCCTGGTGCTATTTCAGGGTGGACCGCACCAACCCGCGGGTCAGTATCAGCTCCACCGACTACCCGCCGGCGGGCAACCCGAATCCCAACCCGATCGTCTACATGAACGAGTGGAGTACGTTCTCGATCAATGCCGAGGATCCAGCCCCTGGCAATGGCCTCCAAGCCTCGGGCGTAGCCTGCCTGCGAGTCAGCACCGACCCGACCCCGGTTGTCGGTTGGCACTGCAAGGACGCCGACACCATCGCTGTGGGGAAGCCCTACTACCACCAGCCGCGCAAGTGGGGCATCAACACCCTCTACGCCTGGGCGATGGATGTGGCCGGCAACTACAGCCAGCCTGCCGTCTACAATTTCTACGTTCCCTGGCGGCCCGGGACCCAGCCGATCTTCGGTGATGTCGACAACGACCAGAAGGCCGACATCGTCACCACCGACAAGAGCGGGAACCTGCGCATCACCGCAGGCGGCGCCGATCCGGCGACCTCTCTCGCGGCACCGGCCTCGGCTGCGCCCGGAAGCCGTGAATACGGCACCACGTGGTCCGACTTCCAGCTCAGTCATCACGGCACACTGAACTTCGGTCAGGCCGTGGACCAGATCTTCGCGCACTTCACCAACCCCGCCAAGCCGAACGCCGCGGAATTGCGCAATAACGTGTACCTGATCCCCAACGACGGCACCGGCCGCTTCGACGATCTCACGCCGAGCGTCCTCACTCGGCCCTCTACGTGCACCATTTGGGGCACCACTGCTCCCTGCCCCGACTACAGCAGCGCGAACTGGGCGGGTGCCGACCAGGTGATCGCGCTCGGCACGCCCAAGGGCGAGGCCGTGGGTGCCGACAAGAAGGACCCCAACCGCCAGGTCATCACCACACAGACCTCCCTGCTGACTCTTGAGGGCGGCAAGCTCTACCTCTTCCAGCCCAACGGCCTGGCCAATGACGTCGCCACCGCGACGCTCATTCCCTCGTCGTCCGGTAACTGGTCCGACTTCGAACTGATCAACCCCGGTGCCGCCAACGGCAAGACGGTCAACCCCAACGACGGCAAGGAGGTCGCCCAGGCAACCCTGTGGGCCCGCAACCGGTCCACCGGCGACTTCTACAGCTATCCGCTCGGGTGGAAGTCCGACCGTACTGTCGACTACACCGCGCTCACCAACCCCGGCGGAGGAATCCCCCTCTCCGTGGGCACCCAACTGCCCTCCGGCAGCCACCCGCTGGTCGGGGCCGGTGACCTCAACAACGACGGTTTCGCCGACCTGTGGACTGTCGACATCCTCAACGTGCTCGCGATCTTCCCTGGCACCAGCAGCACCGGGGTGGCCGGGAAGGTGGACGGATTCGCTCCGTGGGCGTTCGCGGGGTATGCCGATGCCAGTGTCTCGATCCACTCCATCCATGCGCGCTGGCTGTGTGCGGATGCCGAGGGCGGTGCTCGCGAGGGTGCCGAACTAGCTGCCTACAACTGCTGGGAGACCGGCAACCAGCGCTTCAACTTCGCCAGTGACGGAACCGTCCGCAACGGCAGTCTGTGCCTCTCCACCAGGGACAACGCGCTCGACAACGGCACGCTCACCGTCCTCGCCCGCTGCAAGGGCAACAGCGGCCAGAAGTGGAGCCTGCGTCCCGACGGCCGCTTGTTCGTGCCCGCCACTGTCACCGCGGACAATCCCGGTGGCAAGTGTCTCGAGCTTCCCAGGTGGGATACCGCACAGGGGACCCGGCTTGGCATCTGGGACTGTCCAGGCTTCCAGGACAATCAGCGTTGGACCCTCCAGGCCGAACGCAGCTCCTGACACTCTCACCCGTCAAGGGGCCCCGCCGACCGGCGGGGCCCTCGTCGTTCCCGTGGTGGAAGACCAGGGGAGCTGGCAGCCGGTGGCGGGCCCGTCCACTTGACGCCCCGACCCGGGCGGGGCGACCGGTTCGTGGGGCACACCGGCTTCGCCCGCGCACCCTGGCCGCGCCGTACCGGTGGTTCCGCATCGCCCCGCCCGGGCCGCCGTCAGCCCGCTTCGGCGGCCTTGGCGGCCACGGCCGCGGTGAAGCGTTCTAGCCCCTGCGGGCTGTGGGCGAGGAAGAGGTTCGGCTCGATCAGTTCCAGTTCCATGACCACCGGGTCGCCGGATTCGTCCAGCGCGAGGTCGACCCGGGCGAACAGGAGGGGACCGGCTGCGGGGAGGGCCGCGAGGGCCGAGCGGGCGGTGCGGAGTTCCGCCTCGGTCGGCTCGTAGGGGGTGACGCCGGGGTGGGCCACCCGCAGGTTGTCGATCACCCCGGCCTCGGTCAGGACCGGGCCCTTGCGGATCGCGTGGCTGAAGTCGCCGCCGAGGAACACCAGGGCGCGTTCCCCCTCCACGACCCGGCGCAGGTAGGGCTGGACCATCACGGTGCGGCCCTGGTCGAGCAGCAGGCGGGCGTGGCGCAGGGCGTCGGCGGTCTGGCCGGGCTCGTAGCGGGCGGTGTCCCGGGAGCCGGCGGAGACGGCGGGCTTGACCACGATGTCGCCGGCCGGGAGCTCCTTCTCGTGGGCGGACCCGCCCGGTTCGAGGAACCGGGTCGGCACGACCGGGACGCCGCGTCCGGCGAGCGCCGACAGGTAGCGTTTGTCGCTGTTCCAGCGCACCACGGACGCGGGGTTCCACAGCCGGGTGGCGTGCGCGGTGGTGTCGGCCCAGGTCAGGAACTCGTCGATGCGCTCCGCGTAGTCCCAGGTGGAGCGGATCACGGCCAGGTCGAACCGGTCCCACCTCCCGGCCTCGGCGTCCCAGTCGACCGCCTCGGCGGCGAGGCCATCGGCCCGCAGGGCGTCGAGTATCAGCGGGAGGTCGGCGTCGTACGCCGCGGCGGCGCGGGCGGTCACGACCGCGATTCTGGCAGGGCGCACGGAAGTCTCCGGAGGTCGGGGGCGGGCGGGCCCTCAGTCTAGGGAGGCCCCCGGACGGGCGGTCCGCTCCTGCCGTCGGTAGCGCCCCGGGGGAGTCCGAACCCGCGCCGGAAGGCGTGCGCGCAGGCGTAGTCGGAGCCGTGGCCGACCTGGGTGGCGGCGGCGTCGGGCGGGCTCTCGGTCGCGCGGAGGAGCCGGGCCGCCGCCGTCGTCCGCCACCGGGCCAGGTAGCCGAGGGGAGGCCGGCCGATCAGGTCGGTGAACCGCCGGGCGAACGCCGCGCGGGAGGAGGTTCCCCGGGAGGACACCCGCGGGCGGCTGCTCGCCGGGGGCCGGCCGCCCGGTGTCGTGGACGGGGCGCCGGCCTTCGTCGAGGCGCGGATCGGTGACCCCGAGCCGGTGACCGGCCCGGTCCGGGACGTCACCGGCGCCCCGGCGCGCCCGCTGCACGCGTGGGCCGCCGAACACGCGGAGCTGTTCCGCCGATCGGCCGGGGACGGCGCCCGCCCTCTCCACGGGGCGCCGCCCCCGCGGGCCCCGCGCCCGCTCGCACGCCCCGGCGGCACGGCCCCCGTCCGCCGCGTGCGCCCAGGGCCTGCCAGGATGCGACCGGTTCGCGACCCGAACCCGACCGGCAACTCACTGGCCGTCAACTTCACGCCGCACCTACCATGTTGACGATCGAAGGAGGTGTCGGCGTGGTGCACGGGGGTGCGGGTCCCGGCCGGCGGCTGGAGAGCGCGATCGCGTGGGTACTCAGGAACTCGGACGGCGTGGTGGCCCTGCTGGGGGCGCTGGTCGTCGGCCTGCTCGACCTGTTCGGCGGCGGTCTGGGCGACAACGTCGTCTCCGGTGCCACGCTGCTGGTGCTGGCGGCCGTGGTGTACGGCTCGCTGGCCGAGCGCCGGCGCCGGGTGGTGGACATCCGGGAGGCGACGGAGGGCGCCCGGCAGGCGCTGGAGAACCTGACCTCGGTGCGCGAGCTGGCCGGGGTCGACCTGGAGCGGGCGCTGGAGCGGGCTCGTCAGGACACCGACCGGTGGGTGTTCAAGGGCGGCACCGGCACGTACCTGCGGGCCGTCACCCTGCCCGAGTGCGTCCAGGAGGCGCGGCGCCGCCGCCGCGCGCTCACCGTCAAGATCGACATCGTGCACCCGGGCGACGAGGCGGCCTGCGCCGCGTACGCGCGGTTCCGGGGGACCTTCGGCAGCCGGGCGGACGGCGCGCACGGCGCGCACGACGGCGGCTGGAGCGTGGAGCGCACCCGCAAGGAGTCCTACGCGACGGTGCTGGCCGCCGCCTGGTACCGGCAGCGCCTGGACACCCTGGAGATCGACGTCCACCTCTCGGAGGTGGCGCCGTCGCTGCGGTTCGACGTCTCCGCCTCCTGCCTGATCATCACCCAGGACGACCCGCGGCGGGTCAGCATCTACGTCGAACGCGGCCGTCCGCTGTACGACTACTACGTCACCGAGCTGCACCACTACCGGGAGCAGGCGGTCAAGCTCGACCTCCGGGACACCGAGCCGCTCGGCGACGACCCGACGGTGGACGAGGCCCGGCGGCTGTTCGAGCACCTGCGCATCCCGCTGCCGACGGCCTTCTCGGACCGGGACGTCGGCGACATCATCGACCGGGCGCTGCACGCGGACAACCCGTACCGCCGGTAGCCGCGCGCACCGCGCCCGCAGGGGGAACCAGGGGGAGACGATGAACCTCTTCACGACACTCGAACGGGCCACCGGACGCACCACCGCCGAGCCCGGCCTGGACGGCCTGGTCGGCGGACTGCTGGCCGAGGTGGCCTCCGGCGCGCGGTCGCTGCGCGCGGTCGCGCACCCGCTCGGCTTCTACTGCCTGCCGGTGCTGCGCGACGGCGCGTACGGCGTGTGCGTGCACGTCTTCGACCCGGTCCCGGCCGGGGCGGAGCGCGAGATCCACTGCCACAGCTGGGAGCTGAAGAGCAGCGTGCTCTACGGCCGGGTCGGCAACCTGCGGGTCGGGGTGTACGACGAGCCCGGCCGGCCGACCCACCGGGCGTTCGAGGTGTACAGCGCCGGAGGGGCGGACGAGATCCGCCCGACCCCGCGGCTGGTCCGCTGGGAGCCGCTGGCCGAGCAGACCAGCGCGCGCGGCGAGACGTACACCCTCGGCGCCGGCGAGTTCCACGCCACGGTGCTGCCGGACGCCGCGCCCGCCGCCACCGTCGTCCTCGGCCGGACGGTGCCGGGGCCGGTGGACGTGGTGCTGGGGCCGGTGGACGGCACCGCCCGCCGCGTGGTGCGGCGACTCTGCGACGCGGCCCGGACGGCCCGGATCGCCGACGAGGCAGCCAGGAGGATCAGTGGACACGACAGGACCGGGTGAGGGGGCCGCGCCGCCCGCCTACGCGGAGGAGTGCCGGGTCGCGGTGCGGGCCGCGGAGGAGGCGGGCGCCCTGCTGCGCGCCCGCTTCCTGGACGCGTTCCGGGTGGACACCAAAGGGGAGGACGGTGACGTCGTCACCGAACTCGATCTTCTGGCCGAGGAGTTGGTCACCCGCAGGCTGACCGAACGCTTCCCGGCGGACCGCATCCTGGCCGAGGAGGGCGGCGCCACGGCCGGCCGGCCCGGCTCCCGCCGCACCTGGCTGGTCGACCCGCTGGACGGCAGCAACAACGTGGTGATCGGCCTGCCTGCCTACGTGGTCGGC
The DNA here is from genome assembly GCF_042722765.1 of Kitasatospora sp. NPDC058406. Taxonomy (NCBI): domain Bacteria; kingdom Bacillati; phylum Actinomycetota; class Actinomycetes; order Kitasatosporales; family Streptomycetaceae; genus Kitasatospora; species Kitasatospora sp. NPDC058406. Next base: position 27,950 of record NZ_JBHXKE010000016.1, on the reverse strand, counting down.
ATCGCCCTCTGCGTGGACGACGAGCCGGTCGTCGGCGTGGTCCACGACCCGGTCGCCGGCCGGACCTGGCGGGCGGTGCACGGCTGCGGGGCGTACGGGCCGGCCGGGAGGCTGGGCGCCCCGGTGCGCCCGCCGGGCGCGGGCCGGCCGGTGCTCGGCTGGACGCAGGGGCACGGGGTGACGGGCGGCGACCCGGTGGCCCGGGCGCTCAAGGACGGGCTGGAGAGCGGCGCCCGCCGGGTGCTCCAGCTCTGGGCGCCGCTGCTCACCTGGTCGCTGTTGGCGTGCGGGCTCATCGACGGCTTCGTCGGCTACCGGGCCGAGGAGATCGACCTGCCCGCCGGGAGTCTGCTGGCGACCGAGGCGGGTCTGGTGGTCCGCGCGCTGGACGGCGGCGGGTTCAGCGCGCGGATCGGGCAGCCGGACACCGCCCGCAGCTACGTCGCGGGCCGTCCTGAGATCGTGCCGTACCTGCTCGACCTGGTCGCCCACGCCGGTCTCCCGGACGGACCCGGGGGACCCGCCGCCCGGTGACACCCGGCCCGCCCTGCCCCCCGTTGTGTCCTCGTGTGTCTGTAGCGCCGTCTCCCACAGGACGAAGAAGAGGGAAACGGCAACGCCGGTGACCGCTTCGAGGACCGCGATCAGGACGAGCGGTGCACCGGATCCGATGACGATCGCCTGGCAGGAGGCCACAGCCAGCGCCGCAGCGGCCAGGGCCGTCGGCCGCTCGATCGTGAGCCGGTAGGCGCATACGTCGCCGACGACGGCCCCCGCACCGAAGGCTGCGACCACCACCGACCAGCCTGCCGCACCGCCCCACTCGCGCTGGGCAAGCACGGGCCCCAGTACGTAGACCGACGGCAGCACGACAACGTGGTAGACCGCCATGCCGGCCAGGCCGGACAACACCCACGTGCGGCTGCGCAGCTGAACCCAACCGGCGCGCAGTTCCGCGAGGAAGGTCCCCCCGGCGGCGCCCTGCACTGTCCCGGACGCCGGCATGGGCACCAGACCTGCGGCTGCCACCAGACCAACGTCCGAGACGGATCCGCCTACCGAGAGCACGGCAAAGGGCACGGCCACGAACGACACACGGTCGCCCAGCACCGACAGGGAATGCCCGATGAACAGGCGGGCGAACTGCGGTTCGTCACGCAGCACGCCAGGGATCAGGGGTTTCATGGCAGGAGCCGTTCAAGGACAGGAGGGCAGGTTGCACAGCGCCCGAGCGCCGCCAGTGGGGCAGGACCATGCCGGCCGGCCGGTGACCGTGCCTGCGCTCAGAGGCCGATGTCGTCGGTGGCGGCGTCCTCCCGGGCCCGGGCGTCGCGGACGTAGCCCTCGAAGACCGGGGAGCCGGCGGCGTGGCCGGACTGGGCCCGCACCTTGTCGGGCTGCTTGCCGGCCCTGATCCCGGCGGTGATCAGCCCGGCCCGTGGGAGTGCCCGGTGAGCCGTGTCTCCAGGCCGGCGCGCTCGGCGGTGCGGGTGATGACGATCCGGCAGCCGTCCGGGGACAGCCGCCCGGTGCCGAGGCGGCCCCACTGGTCGACCGGCCGGAACGCCGGGCCGCCGTCGAGACCGGCCGCGGCCCGCCAGGCGAGCCAGGCCCGCACCGGGCACGTCTCCTCGTGCCGACCGTAGGCCACGACCACGTCCCGGCCGGGCCGGCCCTTCACCGAGGGCACGGCGACGTGCAGGCCCTCGGCATCCGGCACGATCCCCCCGACGTCCAGGCCGCTCACCTCCGAGGCCCGCCCGGCGACGGCGAAGGACAGCAGGGTCAGCGCCCGGTCGCGCAGCCGAGCCAGCTCCGGTACCTCGTGGTCGCGGCGCCGCCGCCGGGAGCCGGCCGGCCGGGGCACCAGCGGGTCGGCGGTCGTCATCGCCCGCAGCTGCGCGGGAGTGGACGCCACCGCCCGGCCCCGGCCGCGCCCGGCCTGGCCCCGGCCGCGCCCGGCCCGGAGCCGGTCCGGGTCGAGGCGGATCGGCGTGAGTGCCCGCCGGGCGGCGAGGGTGGTCTCCTTCGACACCTGGACGCCGCGGCGCCGGGCCTCCGCCGTCACCCCGGTGATCCGCCGCTCGATCGTGGCCGGGGCGGCCTCGGCGACCCGGTCGAGCCAGACGACGAAGCCGACCAGGGTGCCGGTCTCGACGGAGGTGTCCGGGAGGCGGTGGCCGGTGCGCTCCGGCGCGGCCGGCCAGTCCAGGTACTCGCCCCACACCGCCCGGTCCCGCGCGTAGCCGGCCCTGGTCTTCGCGGGGCGCACGTCGTCCGGGTGCCGGCGAGCGGGGGTGTCGAGCGCGGCGAGCACCGCGGCACTCGCCGTGTCCGGCCCGGCCCCGGCCAAGGCCCCGGCCCCGGCGACGTCGCCGCCGACGGCCGGCAGGGCGGGCAGCAACTCGTCGTCGACCAGGTCCTCGCTCATCGAAGTCTCCTCGCTGACGCCCGTCGCCAAGGGCCAGGGGGGGGGCACGGTGCCGCTGGGTCAGGTCTGCGTGGCGGTGTCGGCGGCCTCGGCGCGCTGCTTGGCCACCAGCCGGTGGCGCAGCGCTGCGGCGGCGGGGTCGGCGTCGACGTCGCGCCACCGGCGGCGATCGAAGCCGGGCGCGTCGGACCACTCCTCCGCGACCTCCACCAGGGACTGCCAGCACTGCCGGAGCGTGTGCAGGTTCTCCCCCCGGTGACGGTCGTCGGGGTTCTCGGTCAGACGCGCGAGCATCACCTCGGCGCGGGCCCTCGCGGTGCGCACCAGACTCGCCAGCGCCCGCGCGGCGCGTTCCTCCGGGCTGCCGAAGAGGTCGTCCCCCTTCATCGGAGTGATCCGTTCGTGCAGGAATCCGTGGATGGCCTCGATGTCTGCCGGGGTGAGGTCCACCGCGTAGTGCAGCTGTTCGGCGGGCGGGGTGCGGGTGTCGGTCACAGGGGCCCCTCGGTTCGGGCGGACGGATCGTCATATCCGGTTATTACCTCGGATATGCGATGTTATCCGAGGTGAAAACCGTCACATGCGGGTTCCCGGGAAACTGCCGCAGCGCTGACTGACATCCTCGGGGCAATCGGCGATTTCTTCGAAGCCCGGAGGGCGCGGGCCTTCCCCGTACGCGACGCCCTGTCCCTGACCCCCGGGCCGGTCCCTCAGGAGCCGCCCGTCACCGCGAGGGCCGCGGTGGCCAGCGCCACGCCGCCGACGGCGAGCACGGCCCCGGCCCCGGCCACGCTCCGCAGCGGCACCCGCAGGCCCGCCGAACGGCACCGCTCGTACCAGAGCAGGGTGGCCAGGGAGGCCCAGGGGGTGATCAGCGGGCCGATGTTGGTGCCGATCAGCAGGGCCAGCAGCTGCTGGTGGTTGCCGGCCGGCACCGCGCCCTCCCCGGCCAGGTAGACCGGCAGGTTGTTGAGCACGTTGGACAGGCCCGCGCCGACCGCCGAGGCCCGGAACAGGCCGAGGACCCCGCCGTCGGTGCCGATCGCCTCGGAGAGCAGCCGGTGCAGCCCGTGGGCGTCCACGGTCTGCACCACCAGGAACATCCCGGGCACCATGACCAGCAGCCGCCACGGTATCAACGAGGCGCGCAGCCCCTCCGGGCGCCGGACGGCGTAGGCGGCGACGACCACCGCCGCCGCCGCGCCCGAGGCGACCCAGAGCGGGACGACGGCCGCCAGGCTGGCCACCAGGAACCCGGCGCAGGCCAGCGCGCAGATCCGGAACAGCGTCCGGTCCTTCGGCCGGTGGGCCGCGGGCGGCCGGTACGCGTCCGCCCCCCGCCGCCCGCGCCGCCAGTAGAACCCCCACAGGCAGGCCATGGTGGCGAGCAGCGCGGCCAGTTGCGGCGCCCACATCGCCCGGGCCAGCCCGGCGGGGGAGAGCGCGACGCGGTCGGCGGCCAGCAGGTTGGTCAGGTTGGACACCGGGAGCAGCAGGCTCGCGGTGTTGGCCAGCCAGACCGTGGTCATCGCCAGCGGGAGCGGGGCGATGCCCACCCGGGTGGCGAGCGCCAGCATCACCGGGGTGAGCAGCACGGCGGTGGTGTCCAGGTTGAGCACGGTCGTGGTGAGCGAGGCGAAGCCCACGCACAGCAGGAACAGCACCGGGTAGCTGCCCCGGCCGACCCGCGCCACCCAGGCCGCGACCACGTCGAACACCTCCGCGGCGCTCGTCAGTTCGGCCAGCACGATGACCGAGCCCAGAAAGGCCAGCAGCGGCGCGATCCGCTGCACGGCCGCCCCGGCGGAGTCCGGGGGGAGCAACCCCGTGGCGAGGAAGAGCAGGCCGAGGACGAGCAGCCCGCCGGCAAGGAGGTCGAGCGGATGAAGTCGCCGGACGGCGGGCCAGTACGCAAACACGGACGTCAGGGTCGCACACGAGGCGTCGCGGGTCGACACCGCCACTCGCACGTCCGGTCGGACACCGGTCGCGCGTTCGCGCAGTCCGGACCGGATATCACCCGAAACCGTTGTGGGCAAGGAGGGTTCAGCCCGTCCGGATCGGTCATAAGCTCTCTCCATGGGGGCTCTTGACGCGACCCCGGGTGGCCCCGGGCCGATCGACTTCTTCATCAGCTACTCGCCGGCCGACGAACGCTGGGCGGCCTGGATCGCGTGGACGCTGGAGGAGGCCGGCTACCGGGCGTTCCTCCAGGCGTGGGACTTCGTCCCCGGCACCAACTTCGTCGACTTCATGGACCGCGGCGTCACCGAGTCGGCGGCCGTCATCGCCCTGCTCTCGCGCAACTACGAGCGCTCGCGCTACGGCCGGATGGAGTGGCAGGCCGCCCTGCGCGCGGATCCGGACGCGCCGGACCGCCGGCTGGTCACGGTCCGGATCGAGGACATCCCGGTGGACGGCCTGCTCGCCACCCTCACGTACATCGACCTGGTGGGCGTCGACGAGCCGGCCCGCGCCCGGCAGCTCCTGCTCAATCGGGTCGCGGCGGCGATGGACGGCCGGTCCCGGCCCGAGCTGCGCCCCGGCTACCCGGGCGGCGCGCCCGGCGCCCTCCCGCCGGCGGCCCAGACGCAGATCCCCGCCCCCCGCCCGGTCGGGGGCACCGGCTGGGCGGGCCGGCGCAGGCCGTCCGTCCAGCCCGAGTACCCGCAGGCGGCGGGCCGGGCCGGCGGGCGCGAGGCGGTGACCGTGCTGCACCTGGCCGGCCCCGAGTTCGGGCGGGGCAACGACCCGGTCGACCTCCAGGCCGCCGTCTGGGGCGACCTGGTGGAACTGGCCGACTCCGGGGCCCCCACACCCGAACTGGTGGTCGTCACCGGCGACCTGACCGCCTCCGGCAGCCCCCGCGAGTGCGAGCAGGCGCTCTCCTTCCTCACCGGGATGCGCGCCCTGCTCGGCCTGGAGCCGCACCGGGTGGCGATCGTCCCCGGCGGGCAGGACGTCAGCCAGGCCGCCTCGCGCGCCTACTTCGCCACCTGCGAGGCCGACGAGCTGCGCCCCACCCCGCCCTTCTGGCCCAAGTGGCGGCACTACGCCCGGCTGTTCCAGGAGTTCTACCAGGGGCTGGAGGTGGTCTTCGACAGCGCCCAGCCGTGGACCCTCTTCCCGGTCCCCGAACTGGGCACCGTCGTCGCCGGTCTGAACTCCTCGATGGCCTGGTCCCACCGGCCGGACGACCGGTACGGCTGGCTGGGCCCCGAGCAGGCCGCCTGGTTCGCCCAGGCGCTGCGCCCGTACGAGAACGACGGCTGGCTGCGGATCGGCGCCCTGCGCCACCCGGTCGCCGCCGCCCACTCGGGTACCGGCCCGGGGGGCGCCCACCAGGGCGCCGCGCACGCCGCCGGGGGCCGCCCGGCCGGCTCCCGGCCGACCGCCGCCCGCCCGGCCCGCGGCGGCCCGGACGCCGAACCGCTCCGCGACGTCGACCGGTTCACCCGGCTGACCGCGCCCCGGCTCCACCTGCTGCTGCACGGCCCGGCCGCCGCCCGCGGCGCCGTCGGGCCGCTCACCACCTCGGCCGGCGAGGTGACCGTGGTCGGGGCCCCGGCCGCCGGCGGCCACCAGTTGCTCCGGCTCACCCGCGACGGGCTGACCCGCTGGTCCGCCCCGGACGCCGAGCCCCAGCAGGCGGCCGTCCCCTGGCGCCGGGCCGGGCGGGCGTTCCCGGTGCCCGAGCCGGCCGGCCCGGCCCCGACCGTCGAACCGCCGCAGGTGGACGAGGTCCGCCCCGCCGCCGGGGCGGAGCGCGAGACCCGCAGGCTGACCTCGCCGGTGGACGCCCTGCTGGCCCGGGTCGCCGAGGTCTGCCGCACCCGCCACCAGGGCGCCCAGATCCGCGAGGTGGCCGGATCCCCGCCGCAGCTCTTCGTCACCTGGGCCGAGTCCGGCCTGGTCCGCCAGCAGCGGGTGGCGGTCAGCGTGCAGACCCCGACCCTGGAGGACGTCGACCGCTTCGCCGACGAGGTGCACGCCGACGGCGCCGGCCTGGATGCCGAACTCGTCCACGACGGCCCGCCGCCGCCCCGGGTGCTGCGCGAGCGGGCCCGGCGCCGGGGGGTGCGGCTGCGCAGCTTCGTGGAGTTCCAGGGCCTGCTGGACCTGCGCGACTACGTCTCCGCCCAGAGCGAGCGGCTCAGCACCGACAGCCAGTACCAGCCCGGCCTCTACCTGCCGCAGCGCTTCCGGGACGCCGAGCGCCCCGGCGTCCAGGAGCGCGAGGGCCTGGTCGACGAGCTGCTCCGGCTGCTCGACTCCGACCACGGCCGGTTCGTCCTGCTGCTCGGCGACTTCGGCCGCGGCAAGACCTTCGCGCTGCGCGAGACGGCCCGCCGCATCCCCGCCGAACTCCCGCACCTGGCGCCGCTGTTCATCGACCTGAGCGCGCTCGACAAGGCGCACTCGCTGGACGGCCTGGTCGCCGCCCACCTCACCGAGCACGGCATCGACACCCTCGACCTGCGGGCGTTCCGCTACATGCTCCGGCAGGGCCGCGTCGTCCTGCTCTTCGACGGCTTCGACGAACTGGTCAACCGGGTCAGCTACGAGCGCGCCGCCGACCACCTCCAGGTGCTGTTGGACGCCGCCGTCGACAACGCCAAGATCGTCGTCACCAGCCGCACCCAGCACTTCAGCTCGCACGAGCAGGTGCTCACCGCGCTCGGCGAGCGGGTCGGCCTGCTCCCGCAGCGCCGGCTGGTCGCCGTCCAGGACTTCACCCCGCACCAGATCCGCGGCTACCTCGCCAACCGGTACGGCGACCCGGACGCCGCGGCCCGCCGGATGCGGCTGCTGGAGGCGATCCCCGACCTGCTCGCGCTCTGCCGCAACCCCCGGCTGCTCAGCTTCGTCGCCGACCTCGACCACGACCGGCTGCGCGCCGTGGCGGGCGCCGGCCGGGCGCTCAGCGCCGCCGGCCTCTACCAGGAGGTCTTCACCTCCTGGCTGAGGTTCGAGGAGCAGCGCGGCCACGGCGGCCCGGGCGCCGCCCCCGGCCTGCGCCTGGACCAGCTCTGGCAGGCCGTCACGCTGCTCGCGGTGCGGCTCTGGGAGAGCGGCCGGGTCTCCATGGCGCTCGACGAGATCGTGGACATCGCCGGGGTGCTGAGCGGTCTGGCGGAGAACCCGATGCCCACCTCGCAGTTCGCGCACGCGGTCGGCTCCGGCAGCCTGCTGATCCGCTCCGACGAGGGCATGTTCCACTTCATCCACGGCTCGGTGGTGGAGTGGCTGGTGGCCCGGGCCGCCGCGGCCGCCCTGGAGCGCGGCGAGACCGAGCTGCTCGCCCGCGGACCGCTCAGCCGGCTCGCCGTCGAGTTCCTCTGCGACCTCGCGGACCACCAGGTCTGCCAGCGCTGGGCCCGGTCCGTCCTGGACGGCGCCCACGAGGGCGGCGAGGCGGCCCGGCTCAACGCGGTCAAGGTGCTGGACCGGCTGCGGGTGCCCGCGCACACGGACCTGCGCGGCGCCACGCTGGCCGGCGAGGACCTCTCGCACCGCGACCTGTCCGGCGTCGACCTGTCCGGCGCCGACCTGACCGACGCCCGCCTGCTCGGGGCCGACCTGTCCGGCGCCGACCTGCGCGGCGCGACCCTGGCGGGCGCCCGGCTCGACGGCGCCGACCTGTCCGGCGCCGACCTGCGCTCCGCCGACCTGCGCGGCGCCCGCCTGGTCCGCACCGACCTGCGCGCCGCCCGGCTGCGCGGAAGCCGGTGGCAGCGGGCCGCGCTGATCTCCGCCGTCACCGACCCGGAGGTGCTGGCCGCGCCCGAGCTGCGGGCCGCCGCCATCGCCCCGGGGCTGCCCGTCGAGGCCGGGTTCAGCCCCTCCGAGGTCGGCGTCCCGTACGGGTTCGACGTGCGCTCCACCCGGCTGCCCGAACCCGTCGCCTTCAGCCCCGACGGCCGGTTGCTCGCGGTCGGCAGCGAGGACGGCAGCGTGCTGGTCTGCGACGCCGTCACCGGGGTCGCCCTGCGGACCCTCAAGGACCACATCGGCCGGGTCTACGCGGTCAAGTTCGCCGGTGACGTGCTGGCCACCGGCAGCGCCGACGGCACCGTCCGGCTCTGGGACCAGGTCTCCGGGGAGTGCCGGCACCGCCTCGACGTCCACGCCGGCGGGGTCTGGCCGGTCTCCCTCGGGCCGTCCGGGCGACTGGTCGCCACCGGCGACCCGAACGGCGTGGTCACCCTCTGGGACACCGGCACCGGCCGCCCGCTGCACCGTCTGCCCGGTCACGACGCGCCCGTCTACACGGCGGTGTTCAGCCCCGACGGCGCCCAACTGGTCACCGGTGACCAGGGCGGCGGGGCGCGGCTCTGGTCCACCGCCACCGGCCGGCGGCTCGCCGTGCTCCCCGGCCACCGGGGCACCGTCTACCGGTCCGCGTTCAGCCCGGACGGCACCCTGATCGCCACCGCCGACGGCGGCGACGGCACCGGCGGCACCGTGCGGATCTGGGAGGCGGCCGGACGGCGCCTGCTGCACACCCTGCCGGGCCACGCCGGGCGGATCTACACGCTCGCCTTCCACCCCGACGGCGACCTGCTCGCCAGCGGCGACACCGAGGGCCAGGTCCGGCTCTGGAACCCGCTCGACGGCACGACCGCCGGCCGGCCCGAGGACTCGACCGGCAAGATCTACCAGGTCACCTTCGACGAGGCCGGCACCCGGCTCGCCGCGAGCGACAGCGACGGCGGGGTGCGGATCTGGCGGGTCACCCGGATCCCCCGGGCGGACGGCGCCGGTCGGTCGGGCGGGGACCCGGCGGCCCGGGGCGGCCACGAGGTGGTGCCGCTGCGCCGTCAGCCGCCCGAGCACCGGGGCTCGGTCTGGGCCTGCCGGTTCCGCCCGGGTGCGGGCCGGGGCAGCGCGGAGACCGACGCCCTGCTGGTCACCGGCGGGAACGACGGACTGGTCCGGCTCTGGGACCCGGCCTCCGGCCGCAGCCGCCAGCTGCTGCGCGGCCACGGCCGCCGGATCGGCTCGCTCAGCTTCAGCGGTGACGGCACCCTGCTGGCGGCCGGCGGCAACGACGGCGTGGTCCGGCTCTGGGAGCCGGCCACGGGCCGCCGGGTGCGCGAACTCTCCGGCCGCAGCAGCCGGCTGGTCTCCGCCGAGTTCAGCCCGGAGGAGGCGATCCTGGCCACCGCCACCAACGACGGCGACCTCTGCCTCTGGAACGCCCGGACCGGCGAGTACCTGCGCGAGATGGACGTCGAGACCGAGCACGTCTGGGCCGAGGCGTTCAGCCCCGACGGGGTCCTCGTGGCCACCGCCAACGACGACGACACCGTCCGCGTCTGGTACCGCCGCACCGGCGCCCACCTCATCACCCTGCGCGAGCACCGGGGCCGGGTCCGCTCCATCGCGTTCAGCCCGGACGGCCGGCGGCTGTTCACCGGCTGCGACGACAGCAGGGTCCGGATCTCCGACGTCGACACCGGCCGGGTCGAGGCCGAACTCGACGGCCACACCGACCGGGTGTACGCCGTCTCACCGGCACCCGACGGCTCCTGGCTGGCCAGCGCCTCCTGGGACGGCACCACCCTGATCTGGGGCGACGGCGTCGTCCGGCACCGGCTGACCGGCCACGTCGGGCGGCTCTGGACCGCCGCGGCCCACCCGTCCCGGCCGCTGCTCGCCACCGCGGGGGACGACCGGGTGGTCCGGGTCTGGGACCCGCGCACCGGCGAGCAGGTGGCCGGCCTGCGCGGCCACACCGGCCGGATCCTCGCGGTCACCTTCAGCCCGGACGGCTCGTTGCTGGCCAGCGGCGGCGAGGACGGCACCGTGCGGCTCTGGCGCGTCCGGGCCGACGGCCGGCCCACCGCGCTCGCCACCCTGCTCGGGGCCCCGGACGGCTGGGCGGCGCTGCTGCCCTCCGGTGCGTACAAGTGCGAGGGCGACGTGGCCGGGGAGTTCTGGCACGCCGTCGGCATGTGCCGGTTCGAGCCCGGCGAGCTGGACACCCACCTTCCGGGCGTCCACCGGCTCCCCCCGGAGGAGGAGCTGTGAGCCGCCGTTCCGGGTGAGCCGCCGTCGATGAGCCGGTGTCGTCGGTGCGTGCGGGCAGGATGAGCGCATGCCGACCACGAGCACGACCACGAGCACCGTCCGCCTTCGCATCGAGGCCACCGACCTCCCGGGCCGCAGCTGCGCCCCGGTCCCCGGGTTCCCCGGGTACACCGCCGTCCAGGTGGGTGTGCAGCGCAAGGGGAGGCCCGGGGAGCTCCTCGACCCGGTGGCGGGGGACGCGGACGAGGCGGTCTGGACGGTGGAGTGCACCGTGAAGCCCGGCCCGGCAGGCCCGGACCTGATGGGCCCGTACGTGCAGGGCGGCCCGGGCGCCCGGTTCGTCTACCTCACCTGGCTCACCCCGGGTCCGGACGGCCCCGCGCTGCTCCGCCGCGCCAAGCTGTTCCTGGACGCCGTCCCGCCGGCCACCCTCGGCGCGGCGGTGCGCGGCGGGCTGCTGGTGGGCCGGCTCGGGCTGACCGACGCGAAGGGCCACCCGCTCTGCGGGGCGGTCCGCCCGCCGGTGATCGCCTGGTCGGCCGGGGGCGGCGAGGGATCCGCGGCATGACGGAGGGCCCCGCCGGTGCGGCGGGGCCCTCCGGGTCCGGTGGAACGTGCTGCTCGGCGACGCTTGTCGCCGGGCGGGCGCGGCCTACTGGTAGGTGACGGTGGCGCTGGCGCCGCTGAAGTTCTGCTGCCCGGCGGCGAGGCTGAAGTAGACCCAGCCGGACGGCGGGTTGTTGATCGTCAGGGTCTCGTTGTTGCCGGCGTTGGTGGACTTCGCCTGGTACGAGGTGGTGGTGGCCCAGTTGCTGCCGCCGTAGTAGAGGTCGGCGTTGCCGGTGCCGCCGGTGGTGGTGATGGTCAGCTGCTTGACGCCGGCCGGCAGGTTCAGGAAGTGGTAGCTGTAGTTGCCCGCGGTGGCGGTGAGGTTGTCCCGGCGGCAGTTCTTGTCGAACTGGCGCGGGTCGGCGATGGTGCAGACCGGGGTGGTCGGGGCGACCGGGGCGTCCGGCAGCGTGCCGCAGCCGTTGGTCGCGCAGGCGGTCAGCCAGGCGTCGAAGCCGGCGTCGTAGCCGGTGCCGACGGTCTGCTTCAGGAAGGTGCGGGCACCCTCCCAGTCACCGGTGCGGTACTTGGTGAGCACGGTCTCGATGTCCGCGCGGTGCTCCTGGAGCATGTAGCGGACGGCCAGCCAGCCCCACTTGTAGACCCGGGTCGAGTTGACGTCGGGGTCCGCCTCCTGGCCGTAGACGGTGTCGAACAGCTGGCTGAGCTTGTAGGTCTTCTTGGTGGCCTCGGCGATCGCGTCGGTGTTGGGCAGGTTGCGGTAGCCGAACGAGATGTTCTCGGCGATGCCCTCGACCCACCAGATGGTCGGGGTGGTCAGGCTGGCGTCGAAGTCGCCGGCCATGTTGTAGCGGCCGTCGAGGTAGTGGGTGTACTCGTGGTTGAGGTTCCAGATGTGGAAGGTCGGGCGGAGCCAGTCGGCCTCGTGGGCGATGAAGCGGGCCTGGTTGCCGGGCAGGGCCGGGTTGCCCTCCTCGTACATGCCGCCGTTGTCGATGTCGATGTTGTAGAAGGCCCAGGCGTACAGCGCGTAGTTGTAGTAGTCGTCGAAGGCGACGACCTCCAGGTCGGTGTTCACGTCACCGGGGATCGCGCCCTTGTCGCCGATCACCTTGTGGAAGTACGCGTCCTGGTTGGTCAGGCTGGTGCAGGTGCTGGTCAGCTGCGCGGGGGACATGTCCTGGGCACGGATCTTCAGGCCCGGGTTGCAGGTGCGCTGGATCGGGAGGATGACCGGGAGCAGGCGGTCCGTCAGGTCGCAGATGGCGTAGGCCGCGCAGTTGCCCTTGTCGAACTGGCGGGTGGCCCAGGCCAGGTTCATGGTGATCGGCGCGGTGGGGCCGACGTTCGGGTACCGGTTGATCAGGTCCTTGAGCAGCGGCCGGAGCCGGTCCTTGAGCTCGGGGACGACGAGGGCGTAGCCGAGGTAGCGGCCCATGTTGCTGACCATGTCGTCACGGTTCAGCAGGTCCTCGTTGCGGGTGATGAAGCCCGACCAGGCGTCGAGGAGCGAGGAGTCGGCCTTGAGCGCGGCCTTGAGGCCCTGGCCGTCCTTCTCGGGCTTGGGGTCGAGGCCTTCCTCGATGAGCCAGTCGAAGTGCTTCAGCGAGAGGTTCATCAGCCGGGGCCAGTTGCCGTCGTAGCTGTTCAGCATCCACTTGAGGACGCCGTTGTACCGGCCGAAGGTCCTGGTCTGGCCGATCACCGTGACGACCTCGTTGAGGGTGTCGCCGTTGGCGTCGGTGATGTCCTTGCTGTGCGGGGCGGCGAAGAAGGCGTCGAGCGCGCCGCGGGCCGCGGTCTCCAGGGTCGGACCGTAGGTGCCGACGGCGTCCGGGAGGACCTCGTGGAGGTAGTAGCCGGCGCGCAGGTACATCACCAACTGCCCGACGGAGGTGCTGTTGTCGCCCGGGTAGGTCGCGGAGGCGTCGCGCAGCGCGTTGGCGACGGTCACCATCTTGGCTTCGCCGAAGGCCTTGCCGGCGTCGGCTCCGGTGAGCTGGAACAGCGGGTAGGCGCAGGGGACGTTCGGCAGTGCCTTGAGCTGCTGGACCAACGCGCTGCCCGTGGCGTTGATCAGTTCGGAGAGGTTGGGACACGGCTCCCCGGCGGCGGCCGAGAACTGCTTGGCCGCCTTGAGGGGTTCGGTGACCGGAACGGCGGGGACGGCGGACTGCTTGCCGTAGTCCTGGGAGGAGAGCTTGAAGGGGCTGTTGTTCCTGGCCTCGGGCGACTTGGGGACCGGGATCGACCGCGGTGCCGAGGCGGTGGTTCCGGTGGCGTTCACGCCGGCCGGGGCCGTGGCGCCGACGGGCGCGGCCTGGCTCTGCGGTGTGAACAGGCCGAGCGCGATGAAGAAGGCCGCGCCGAGCGCAGGGAGTCTGCGCACGTTGGCCGTTGATATCCGGGAGGGACGCATCTGTGGGGGCCTCCGGGGCCGTTGTGACCGCGCGTTGGGGCACGCGGCCAATCGATGTGTGACATGTAAAATGGCACATGTCGCATGGCGCCGGGAAGGCCTCGGACCGGATTGTCGTTCGCCGCAACCGAAACGTTGTCAGAACACATGGCCGGAGGGCCCCGCCGGTGCGGCGGGGCCCTCCGGGTCCGGTGGAACGTGCTGCTCGGCGACGCCTGTCGCCGGGCGGGCGCGGCCTACTGGTAGGTGACGGTGGCGCTGGCGCCGCTGAAGTTCTGCTGTCCTGCGGCGAGGCTGAAGTAGACCCAGCCGGAGGGCGGGTTGTTGATCGTCAGGGTCTCGTTGTTGCCGGCGTTGGTGGACTTCGCCTGGTACGAGGAGGTGGTGGCCCAGTTGCTGCCGCCGTAGTAGAGGTCGGCGTTGCCGGTGCCGCCGGTGGTGGTGATGGTCAGCTGCTTGACGCCGGCCGGCAGGTTCAGGAAGTGGTAGCTGTAGTTGCCGGCGGTGGCGGTGAGGTTGTCCCGGCGGCAGTTCTTGTCGAACTGGCGCGGGTCGGCGATGGTGCAGACCGGGGCCTGGGAGGTCGGCAGGGTGCCGCAGCTGTCGGCCGCGCAGGCGGTCAGCCAGGTGGAGAAGTCGGCGTCGTACCTGGTGCCGATGGTGGACTTGAGCAGGGTGCGGGCGCCCGCCCAGTCACCGGCGCGGTACTTGGCGAGCAGCGCGTTGACGTCCTCGGGGTGCGACTGCAGCATGTAGCGGACGGCCAGGTATCCCCACTTGTAGACCCGGGTCGAGTTGACGTCGGCGTCGGGGGTCTGGTCGTAGACGGTGTCGAAGAGCTCGCTGAGCTTGTAGGTCTTCTTGCCGGCCTCGGCGATGGCGCCCGCGTTGCGCTCGTTGCGGTAGTGGTACGAGATGTACTCGGCGACGCCCTCGACCCACCAGATGGTCGGGGTGGTCATGCCGGCCTCGAAGTCACCGGCCATGTTGTAGCGGCCGTCGAGGTAGTGGGTGTACTCGTGGTTGAGGTTCCAGATCTGGAACTGCGGGCGCAGCCAGTCGGCCTCGTGGGCGATGAAGCGGGCCTGGTTGCCGGCCTTGCTCGGGTCGCCCTCCTCGTACATGCCACCGTTGTCGGTGTCGATGTTGTACATGATCCAGGCGTACAGCTTGTAGTTGTAGTAGTCGTCGAAGGCGACGACCTCCAGGTTGGTGTTCAGGTCGCCGGGGACCGCCCCGTTGTCCTTGATGACCTTGTGGAAGAAGGCGTCCTGGTTGATCAGGCTGGTGCAGGTGTCGGCCAGCTCGGTGGCGCTCATCTGCTGGGCGCGGACCCGCAGGTTCGCGTTGCAGGTCTGGGTGTTGACGAGGACCAGCGGGACGAGCCGGGTCGGCAGGTCACAGGTGCCGTAGTACGAGCAGTTGCCCTTGTCCGCGTCCTCCGTGAACCAGACCAGGTTCATCGTGAGCGGACCGGTGGCGCCGACCAGCGGGTAGCGGTTGATCAGGTCCTTGACCAGCGGGCGGCCCTGGGCCTTCAGCGCGTCGACGGTGAGCAGGTTGCCGAGCTGCATGCCGATCCGGGTGGCGACGTCGCCGCCGTCCAGCTGGGCGGCGTTGCGGGTGACGAAGGCGGCCCAGGTGGTGGCGACGGTCGGGTCGGCCTGGAGGGCCGCGATGAAGCCGGTGTCGCCGTACTTCAGGTCGAACCCGCCCTCGATGACCCACTCGACGTGGTCCACGGCGAGCTTCATCGAGGCCGGCCAGTTGCTGCCGTAACCGGCGAGCAGGCGCTTGACGACGCCGGCGTACCGGCCGTTCTCGTCGGCGCTGTCGATGAGGGTGACGGCCTCGTTGAGGGTGGCGCCGTTGGCTTCGGTGACGTCCTGGCTGCGCGGGGCGGCGAAGAAGGCGTCCAGCGCGCCGCGGATCGCGGTCTGCAGCGCGGTGCCGTAGGCGCCGACGGCGGCCTCGTTGTTCCCCTGCACGTAGTAGCCGGCGCGGAGGAACATCACCAGCTGGCCGATGCCCGCGCCGTTGTTGCCCGCGTAGGTGGCCGAGGCGGTGCGCAGCGCGTCGGCCACGGTGACCATCTGGGCCTCGCGGAAGACCTTCCCGGCGTCCGTCCCGGTGAGGTTGAACAGCGGGTAGGTGCAGGTGACGTCGGGGAGCGCCTTGAGCGACTGGACGAGCGCGCTGCCCGAGCCGCCCAGCACGCCGGAGAGGTTGCAGTCGACGGCGGCCGGGGCGGCCGAGAACTGCTTGGCGCTCTTCGCGGCGGCGGCCGGGGTCGGGGTGACGGCCCGGACGGGGGTCTCCTTGCCGGCGCTCTCGGAGGCGAGCGGGCGGTCGCCGGTGCCGGCGTCGGGGGACTTGGGCACCGGGATCGCCTTCGGCGCGGACGCGGCGGTGACCCCGGTGGCGGCCTTGGCCGCGGGGGAGCCCGCACCGGCCGGGGCGGCCTGGCTCTGCGGTGCGAACAGGCCGAGGGCGATGAAGAAGGCGGCGCCGAGCGCAGGGAGCCTGCGCGCGCCGGCCTTGGATATGCGGAAGGGACGCATCTGTGGGGGCCTCCGGGGCCGTTCGGGGCCGCGTGGTTGGGGGACGCGGCCACTCGATGTGTGACATGTAAAATGGCACATGTCGCATCGTGTCGGGAAGAGCCCGGACCGGGTTTGTCCACCGTCGCAACCGAAACGTTGTCAGAGGGCTGTCAGAGCGCAGGCGTGGCGGCCCCCCGGCCGCCGGGGCGACCGAGGGGCCGAGGGGTGTGCGGGCGGGGTCAGGCGGCCCGCGGGGCCGCGAGCGGCGTGAGCGCCGCGAACTCCAGCGGCGCCGACGGGTCGATCGACAGGTCGGCCGGCGCGGGCTCGGCGCCGGCCCGGACCAGCAGGTCGCCGATGGCCGCGACCATCGCCCCGTTGTCGGTGCACAGCCGCAGCGGCGGCACCCGCAGGGTGATCCCGGCGGAGGCGCAGCGCCGCTCGGCCAGCTCCCGGACCCGCGAGTTGGCCGCCACCCCGCCGACCACCACCAGGGTCCGGATCCCGTGGTCGGTGCAGGCCCTGACGGCCTTGCGGGTCAGCACGTCGGCGATCGCCTCCTGGAGCGCGGCGGCCGCGTCCGGGACGTGCGGCTCGGTGCCGGCCGCGCGGTGCGCCTCGACCCAGCGGGCGGCGGCGGTCTTGAGGCCGGAGAAGGAGAACGCGTACGGGGCGTCGTTGCGGCCCGTCAGCGGGCGCGGGAAGCGCACGGCGCGCGGGTCGCCGTCGCGGGCGGCGCGGTCGATGGCGGGCCCGCCGGGGTAGGGCAGGTGCAGGATCCGGGCGACCTTGTCGAAGCACTCGCCGGCCGCGTCGTCCAGGGTGTCGCCGAGGTGGACGATCGGGTCGCGGGCGAGGTCGCGCACCAGCAGGAGCGAGGTGTGGCCGCCGGAGACGATGAGCACCACGCACGGGTTCGGCAGCGGTTCGCCGTCCAGCGTGGCGGCGGCCACGTGCCCCGCCAGGTGGTGGACGCCGTACAGCGGGACGCCGAGCGAGTACGCGTAGCCCTTGGCCGCCGCCACCCCGACCTGGAGCGCCCCGGACAGGCCCGGACCGGCCGTCACCGCCACGGCGCCGACGTCGGCCAGGGTGAGCCCGGCCCGGTCCAGCGCCTCGCGGACCACCGGCGCCATCGCGTGGACGTGCGCGCGGGCGGCGATCTCCGGCACCACCCCGCCGTAGCGGGCGTGTTCGTCCATGCTGGAGGCCACCGCCTGGCCGAGCAGCCGCCCGTCCTGCACCAGCCCGGCCCCGGTCTCGTCGCAGGACGACTCGATGCCCAGTACCACCGGCGATCCGGTCACCGTCGTCCACCCGCCCTTGCTGCAGAAAGTCCGTACCTGCAACCATTGTGCAATAGGAGGGAAGGGTGACGATCCCCGGGGTGTGAGGAATACGCAGGAGCCCTTGCTTAGTTTCTGCAACCGATACGCAATAGTGTGTTTCCGGCACGATCGTCACCGTTGAACTCGCCGAAAGGGGCCGTGTCCTGATGGGCACCTACTCGCTTCCCGACCTGCCGTACGACTACTCCGCTCTTGAGCGCGCGATGTCCGCCGAGATCCTGGAGCTGCACCACTCGAAGCACCACGCGGCGTACGTCAAGGGCGCCAACGACACCCTTGAGCAGCTGGCCGAGGCCCGTGACAAGGAGCAGTTCGGCGGTCTGGTCGGTCTCCAGAAGACCTTCGCCTTCCACCTCTCCGGCCACGTGCTGCACTCGCTGTTCTGGGAGAACCTCTCCCCGGAGGGCGGCGACCGTCCCGACGGCGCCCTCGCCGACGCGATCACCGAGCACTTCGGTTCGTTCGAGGCCTTCAAGAAGCAGCTGACCACCGCGACCGTCGGTGTGCAGGGCTCCGGCTGGGGCATCCTCTCCTGGGAGCCGCTGGGTCAGCGCCTGGTCGTCGAGCAGGTCTACGACCACCACGGCAACGTCGGCCAGGGCACCACCCCGCTGCTGGCCTTCGACGCCTGGGAGCACGCGTACTACCTGCAGTACCGCAACGTGCGCCCGGACTACGTCACCCGTCTGTGGGACGTCGTCAACTGGCAGGACGTCTCGACCCGCTTCGCGGCGGTCACGAGCGCCTGACCTTCCGGGTGAACCGCCCGTGAGCACCTGACCCGCGAGGGCGGGTGACGGAAGGCCCCCGACCGGCTACCTGCCCGGTCGGGGGCCTCTCCGTGTCACGGCGCTCCGTGGGACGCCGGGGCGGGACGTCGCCCCGCCCCGGGCTCCCGGCGGGGTGCCCCCGGCCGTCAGTCCTCGTCAGTCCTCGTCGGGCGTCCGGAAGGCGTCCAGGATCCGCTGGGCCGCGAGCCCGGCCGGCAGGGTGCCCTCGCGGACCCGGTGTTCCAGGGCGGGGGCGAGCCGGCGGACCTCCGGGTGGGCGTGCAGCCGGGCGAGGAGCTGGTCGTGCACCATCGCCCAGGTCCACTCGACCTGCTGGTCGCGCCGCTTGGCGGCCAGCGCGCCGGTCGCGTCCAGCACCTTGCGGTGCTGCTGGAGCCGCTCCCAGAGGGTGTCCAGCCCGCTGCCGTCGCGGCCGGAACAGGTCAGCACCGGGGGCGTCCACGGCGCGTCCGGGGCCTGCAACAGCCTCAGCGCGCCGGCGAGTTCGCGGGCCGCCGCACGGGCCTCGGTCTCGTGCGGGCCGTCCGCCTTGTTGACCGCGATCACGTCGGCGAGCTCGAGCACGCCCTTCTTGATGCCCTGCAGCTGGTCACCGGTGCGGGCCAGACTGAGCAGCAGGAAGCTGTCCACCATGCCCGCGACCGCGGTCTCCGACTGTCCGACGCCGACCGTCTCGATCAGCACGACGTCGTAGCCGGCGGCCTCCATCACCACCATCGACTCCCGGGTGGCCCGGGCCACCCCGCCGAGCGTGCCGGAGGTGGGGGACGGGCGGACGAACGCGGCCGGGTCGACGGCGAGGCGCTCCATCCGGGTCTTGTCACCCAGGATGGAACCGCCGGTCCGGCTGGAGGTCGGGTCGACGGCGAGCACCGCGACCCGGTGGCCGAGTCCGGTGAGCATGGTGCCGAAGGCATCGATGAAGGTCGACTTGCCGACACCGGGGACCCCGGTGATGCCCACCCGGACCGCCCCGCCCGCGTGCGGCAGCAGCATCGTCAGCAGCTGCTGCGCCAGCGCGCGGTGGTCGGGCCGGGTGGACTCGACGAGGGTGATGGCCCGCGCGACGTAGGCGCGCGAGCCCTCCCGCACGCCCGTCGCGTAGCTGTCGAGGTCGATCGTCCGGGGCGCCATCGCTCAGCGCCTCAGAGCTCGTGGCCGAGGTCGGCGGCGAGCGACTCCAGGAGGTCGTAGGCGGCGTCCGGGATCACCGTGCCGGGCGGGAAGACCGCCGCGGCACCCGCCGCGTACAGCGCCTCGAAGTCCTGCGGGGGGATCACCCCGCCGACCACGATGGTGATGTCCTCCCGGCCGGCCTCGGCCAGCTCGGCGCGCAGCGCCGGCACCAGCGTGAGGTGCCCGGCCGCCAGCGAGGAGACGCCGACGATGTGCACGTCCGCCTCGACCGCCTGGCGGGCCACCTCGGCGGGCGTCTGGAACAGCGGGCCGACGTCCACCGTGAAGCCGAGGTCGGCGAAGGCGGTGGCGATCACCTTCTGGCCGCGGTCGTGGCCGTCCTGGCCCATCTTGGCGACCAGGATGCGCGGTCGGCGGCCCTCGGCCCGCTCGAACCGCTCGACCAGGTCCCGGGTGCGCTGGAGGGGCGCCGACTGGCCCGCTTCGTCTCGGTACACACCCGAGATGGTACGGATCTGGCCCGAGTGCCGGCCGTACACCTTCTCCAGGGCGTCCGAGATCTCCCCGACGGTGGCCATGGCGCGGGCCGCGTTCACCGCGAGGTGGAGCAGGTTGCCGTCCAGCGATCCGCCGCGCTGCGGGCCGGCCTCGGCGGCGCGGGTCAGCGCGTGCAGGGCGGCCTGGGTGGCGGCCTCGTCGCGCTCGTCGCGCAGGCGGCGGAGCTTCTCGATCTGCCGGGTGCGCACCGAGGAGTTGTCGACCTTGAGCACCTCGATCTGCTCGTCGCTCTCCACCCGGTACTTGTTGACGCCGATCACCGGCTGGCGGCCGGAGTCGATCCGGGCCTGGGTGCGGGCGGCGGCCTCCTCGACGCGGAGCTTGGGGATGCCCGCGTCGATCGCCTTGGCCATGCCGCCGGCGGCCTCGACCTCCTGGATGTGCTGCCAGGCACGGTTGGCGAGGTCGTGGGTGAGCTTCTCGACGTACGCCGAGCCGCCCCACGGGTCGATGGCCCGGCAGGTGCCGGACTCCTGCTGGAGCAGCAGCTGGGTGTTGCGGGCGATCCGGGCCGAGAAGTCGGTCGGCAGCGCGAGCGCCTCGTCCAGCGCGTTGGTGTGCAGCGACTGGGTGTGGCCCTGGGTGGCGGCCATCGCCTCGACACAGGTGCGGGCGACGTTGTTGAACACGTCCTGGGCGGTCAGCGACCAGCCGGAGGTCTGCGAATGGGTGCGCAGCGAGAGCGACTTGGCGTTCTTCGGGTCGAACTGCTTGACCAGCTTGGCCCAGAGCAGGCGGGCCGCGCGGAGCTTGGCCACCTCCATGAAGAAGTTCATGCCGATGGCCCAGAAGAACGAGAGGCGCGGCGCGAACGCGTCCACGTCCAGCCCGACGTCCAGTCCGGCCCGCAGGTACTCCACGCCGTCGGCGAGGGTGTAGGCCAGCTCCAGGTCGGCCGTGGCCCCGGCCTCCTGGATGTGGTAGCCGGAGATGGAGATCGAGTTGTACCGGGGCATCTTCTGCGAGGTGTACGCGAAGATGTCCGAGATGATCCGCATCGACGGCTGCGGCGGGTAGATGTAGGTGTTGCGGACCATGAACTCCTTGAGGATGTCGTTCTGGATGGTCCCCGCCAGCTTCTCGGGCGGCACCCCCTGCTCCTCGGCCGCGACGATGTACAGCGCCAGCACGGGCAGCACCGCGCCGTTCATGGTCATCGACACCGACATGCGGTCCAGCGGGATGCCGTCGAAGAGCTGGCGCATGTCGTAGATGGAGTCGATCGCCACGCCCGCCATGCCGACGTCGCCGGTGACGCGCGGGTGGTCGCTGTCGTAGCCGCGGTGGGTCGGCAGGTCGAAGGCGACCGAGAGGCCCTTCTGACCGGCGGCCAGGTTCCGGCGGTAGAAGGCGTTGGACTCCTCCGCGGTGGAGAAGCCCGCGTACTGACGGACCGTCCACGGCTGGTTGACGTACATCGTCGGGTACGGGCCGCGCAGGTACGGGGCGATACCCGGGTAGGTGTCCAGGAAGTCCAGGCCGGCCAGGTCGGCGGAGGTGTACAGCGGCTTGACGCCGATGCCCTCGGGGGTGTCCCAGAGCAGCTCGTCGACGTCCTTGCCGGTGGCCTGCCGCCAGGCGTTGCGCCACTGGCCGTCGGTGACGTCCGCGCCGGCGTCCCCGTCCAGCCCGATTCCGGTGAAGTCGGGGATCATCACGCCACTCCGCTTTCGTCGAGGCTTTCCACGGGGATCTCGTCGGTGATCCGGTCCAGCAGGGCGGTCAGGGTCGCGACGGCGTCGCCGCCCGCGAAGACGAACTCGTCCACCCCGGCCGCCAGGTACGCCTCACGCTGCTCGCCGGGCCGCCCCGCGAGCAGCACCCGCTGCGCGCCGGCCGCCTTGAGCGCGGCGGCGACGGCCTCGGCCCGCTCGCCGTACAGCGCGTCGCTGGAGCAGAGGCAGGCGACCCGCGCGCCCGAGGCGGCGAACGCCTCGGCGAACGCGGAGGGTTCGGTGCCCTCCACCGAGGTGGTCGCGATGCCGCCGGCCTGGAACAGGTTGGCGGCGAAGGTGGTGCGCGCGGTGTGCGCGGCGGCGGAGCCGATCGAGGCGAGGAAGAGCCCGGGCCGGGCGCCGGTGGCCGCGAGGTGCGCGTCCGAGCGGTCCCGCAGGGCCTCGTACGCCTCCGCGCGGCGCACCCTCGGCAGCCCGCCGCCCGGTGCGGCCGGGGCCGGCTCGCGGACCGGCGACTGCTCGCCCAGGTTCGGGAACTCGCTGACGCCGGTGACCGGTTCGCGCCGCTTGGCCAGTCGCACCGAGCGCTCCGCCCAGGTGGCCGCGATCCGCTCGCCGACCAGCCCGGACTCCAGTGCGGACCGCAGCCCGCCGGCGCGCTCGATCTCCTGGAACCACTCCCAGGCGGCGTGCGCCAGCTCGTCGGTCAGCCGCTCCACGTACCAGGAGCCGCCGGCCGGGTCGACGACCCGGGCCAGGTGCGACTCCTCCAGGAGGATGGACTGGGTGTTGCGGGCGATCCGGCGGGCGAAGGCGTCCGGCAGGCCGAGCGCGCTGTCGAACGGCTGGACGCTCACCGCGTCCGCCCCGCCGACCCCGGCGGCCAGGCAGGCGATCGTGGTGCGGAGCATGTTCACCCACGGGTCGCGGGCGGTCATCATCACCGCGGAGGTGACGGCGTGCTGGCGCTGTGCGGAGGACTCCGCGGCGGCGCCGGACACCTCGGCGACCCGGGACCAGAGCCGGCGCGCGGCCCGGAACTTGGCGATCGTCAGGAACTGGTCGGCGTCGGCCGCGTAGCGGAACTCCAGCTGGCCCAGCGCGGCGTCCACGGACAGCCCGGCGGCGGTCAGCGCACGCAGGTAGGCGACGCCGGTGGCCAGCGAGGCGCCGAGCTCCTGCGCGGGCGAGGCGCCGGCCTCGTGGTACGGCAGGGCGTCGACGGTCAGTGCGCGCAGGCCCGGGTAGTCCCCGGCGCAGCGGGCGGCGAGGGCGGTCGCCGCGGCGAGCAGTGCGTCGGTCCGTCCGGCTTCCCCGGTGCGGGCCTGCAGACCGAGCGGGTCGGCGCCGAGGTTGCCCGCGGCGGCGCTGGGGGAGACCTCGCGAACCTGGTAGAGCTGGAACAACTGTTCGGCCGCGTCCGGGAATTCGGGCCCCGCGTCGAGCACCACACCGGCCAGGTCGAGGTAGACGCCGGTCAGCGCCTCGGGCAGCGAGGCGACCGGCAGGCCGTTCCCGCCGAGCTCCAGCCAGAGCGAGCCTCCGCCGTGCTCCAGGTCGGCCAGCACCGCCTCGTTGGTCCGCCGGGCGTCCGGATGGGCGTGCCGCTGACGGATGTCCCAGCCCGTGACCGAACAGCCCTGGGGCCGGCTGCCGCGGACGAACGGCGGGAAGCCGGGGAGGCCGGGGTCGGCGGGGCCGTCCTCGGCGGTGTACAGCGGACGGGCGCGCAGCCCGTCCTGGAGTGCGGTGGTGAGCGCCTGCTCGGCCGCTGCGCCGTCCGCGTGCTGCGCACCGGACTTGCGCAGCACACCCTCGACGAGGGTCTGCCACTGCTCTCGGTGTGCGGCCGGGAACTCGGCGGCCAGGGGGAGCCCTTCGGGCGGGACCGTCATGCCCGCAGGTTAGCGCTCCGTGGCAAGGCGTAGCAGGGGTGGATGGTGTGACCTTGCCCTCGCTGTGCACTCTGTTGCACTAACGGTGCCGCCGGTGTCACCGGGGCGGCGCGACGGGCTTGCCGCTGCTCCGCCCGCCACCCGCCCGCCACCCGCTCACCGATGGCCTACCGGCGGCCCACCACCCGCTCACCGCCCACCCGTCACTCGCTTACCGGCCGGTTACCGGCGGCTTGCCGCGTGCTTGCCACCCGCTTGCCACGGGCCCGCCCCGCTGCGGTCGGGTTCCCCGCCTTGCTCCGTCCTACTCCGTCCGGATCCGGCGTCCGCGGCGGCCGGCGCGCGGCGTGGCGGCGAGCGCCGGCGCGAGCGCGAGTCCGAGCGCGGCGAGCAGCAGGCCCGCCGCGACCGCGAAGGTCACGCGCATGCCGGTGGCGACCGGGCCGGGGGCCGCGGTCGCGACGTCGGAGGTGGCCGAGGCGAGGGTGAACACGGCGCCCATCAGGGAGGCGCCGGTGACCAGGCCGAGGTTGCGGGACAGGTTGAGCAGGCCGGAGACGACGCCCCGGCGGTCGGCGGGGACGTCCGCCATGACACCCGTGTTGTTGGCGGTCTGGAAGAGCGAGTAGCCGGCGGTGACGACGGCGACCGGCACGAGGTAGCCCGCCACGCCGAGCGAGTCCGGCAGCAGGGCGACGGCGAGCGCGCCGGCCGACGCGGCCGCCAGGCCGGCCGCCGTGGTGCGCGGCGCGCCGAACCGGTCGGTGATCCGCCCGGCCGGGATCCCGGTCAGGGCGGCGACCAGCGGGCCGGCCGACAGGGCGAGCCCGACCAGGGCCGCGTCCAGCCGGAGCGTCCGGGCGAGGTAGAAGGGGCCGACCACCAGCGTCGCCATCATCACCGTGGAGACGAGGGCACTCATCGCCAGGCTCGCGCTCAGCCGCCGGTCGCGCAGGACGCCCGGGCGGACCAGCGGCGCCGCCGCCCTGGTCTGGGCGAGTCCGAAGAGCACGACGCCGACGGCGGCCGCCGCCAGCAGGGCCAGGTTGAGCACGCCGAAGTGTCCGCGGCCGAGGGTCATGGCGAGTGCGTAGGCCCCGAGCGTCAGGGCGAGCAGCAGTGTGCCCAGGTGGTCGAAGCGGGCCCGGGCGGCGCCGGACGCCGTTCGGTCGGCCGGGTCGGCCGGCAGGTGGCGACGGGCGAGCAGCAGGGCCGTCACCCCCAGCGGCACGTTGACCAGGAACACCGCCCGCCAGCCGGGACCGGCGAGCAGCACGCCGCCCAGCGTGGGGCCGAGCGCGGTGCCCACCGCGGACATCGTGCCCAGCAGCCCCATGGCGCGGCCGGTCCGCTCCTTCGGGACGATCCCCCCGACGAACGCCATGGTGAGCGCCATCATGACGGCCGCGCCGAGGCCCTGCGCCGCCCGGGCCGCGACCAGCAGCCCGAGGGTGGGGGCCAGACCGCACAGGACGGAGGCGGCGGTGAACAGCAGCAGGCCGCCCAGCAGCAGCCGCCGCCGTCCGACCAGGTCGCCGAGCCGGCCGACGGTGACGATCAGCGTGGTGACGGCCAGCAGGTAGGCGAGGACGACCCACTGCACGGCCTGGAACGAGGCGCCGAACGCCTGGGCCAGGGTCGGGAGGCCGACGTTGGCGATGCTGGTGCCGAGCGAGGACAGCAGCATGGAGAGCGAGAGGCCGGCGAGCGCCCACCGGACGGAGTCCGCCCGCGTCGCCCGTCCGGCCGCCGCCGGACTCTGTCCCGCGTCTGTGGTGGTCAACCCGAACTCCGTTCTCCGCGGCCCGGGGTGGGGCCGTCCCGTGGCCGCTGCGCGGCACACGTGGGGGAGCGTGCTCCGGGCGCGTCGGGGTGGCAAACTTTGTTGCCGGTTCCGGGACGACGGAGGTGGGAAGCGCGGATGGACGAACCAGAGGGCTACCGGGCGGTGCTCGACGAGGTGGCGCCCCGGCTCCGCCGGCTGCGGGAGAAACGGGGCATCACGCTCGCCGCCCTGTCGGAGACGACCGGCATCTCCAAGAGCACGCTGTCCCGGCTGGAGTCCGGCCAGCGGCGCCCGAGCCTGGAACTGCTGCTGCCGCTCGCCGGCGCCTACCGGGTGCCGTTGGACGAACTGGTCGGCGCCCCGGAGGTGGGCGACCCCCGGGTCCGGCTGACGCCGCGTGCGCTGCCGAACGGCGGGACGGTCGTCCCGCTGACCCGCAGCCCGGGCCCGCTCCAGGCGTACAAGCTGGTGATCGTCGACCGTGGCACCGAGCCGGACCTGCGGACGCACGAGGGCTACGAGTGGCTGTACGTGCTGGACGGCCGGCTGCGGCTGCTGCTGGGGGAGCACGACGTGGTCCTCGGCCCCGGCGAGGCGGCCGAGTTCGACACCCGGGTCCCGCACTGGTTCACCAGCGCGGACGGGCGCCCGGTGGAACTGCTCAGCCTGTTCGGGCGGCAGGGCGAGCGGATGCACGTCCGGGCGAGGCCGAAGGCCTGACGGCGGGCCGGCGGGCCGGATGTGCCCCCCGCCCGCCGACGGGGGCCGGCCCCGGCGGGATCAGCGGCGCATCCGCCGGACGAGGTCCCCGGCCGCCGCCGACCAGTGCGGGTGTTCGAAGCCGAACCCCGCGTCGAGGAGCCGCCTGGGCACCACCGCGCGGCTCTTGAGGAGCAGTTCGGTGTCCGAACGCAGGGCGAACGCGCCGACCTCGGCCATCCAGCGGGTGGCGGGCAGGCCGATCGGGACGCCCTTGGCCCGCCGGAGGGCCCGCATGAAGGCCCGCTGCGACAGCGGGGCGGGCGCCGCCAGGTTGACGGGGCCTTCGAGGTCGTCACGCTCGATCAGGAAGCGGACGGCGCGGACGAGGTCCCGGTCGTGGATCCAGGACATGTACTGGGTACCGCCGTCGATCGGCCCGCCGAAGCCGGTCCGGGCCAGCCTGACCAGCTGCTCGAAGGCGCCGCCGCGGTCGGGGCTCATCACCATGGCGCAGCGCAGCGCGACCCGCCGGGTCGCGGGCGTCGCGGCGTCGGTCTGCTCGCGCTCCCAGGCGCGGGCGATCTGCACGCTGCGGTCCCAGGACCGGGGGGCGCCCGGCTCGCCGCCACCGAGCGGGCCGGCCTCGTCGTGCGGGGCGCCGTAGGTGTGGGGGTAGATGGTGGCGGTGCTCATCTGGAGCCAGACCCGGGGCGGGCGCCGGGCGCCGGCGACGGCCCGGCCGACGGTCCGGGTGGAATGCACCCGCGAGTCCCTCATGTCGCGCTGGTTCTGCTCGGTGTAGCGGCAGTTGACGCTGCGCCCGGCGAGGTTGACGACGGCGTCGGCGCCGTCGATCACCTCGGTCCAGCGGCCCAGGGTGCGGCCGTCCCAGTAGATCTCCCGGTCGCGCCGGGGCTGCCTGGTCAGGACGAGGACCTCATGGCCCTCGGCGGTCAGCGCCCGGTCCAGGATGCGTCCGACCTGCCCGGTTCCCCCGGGTATGACGATCTTCATCGAGTTCCCCCCTCGGTGTGGTTCGCGGCCAGCGTAGCGAGATATGTGAACGCGTTCAAAACGGCCTCCGCCGCACTCGGCGGCCGAGGGAAATTCGATGGTCCGCGCGCCCGCCGCGGTGATACGGATGGCGCGTACCCGACCGCGCGGACCCGCGCCCGGATTCACGCCCGGGCCCGCGCCGGGACCCGCACCCGGACCCGCGCCGGGACCCGCACCGACCGAGAAGAGGGCCTGCCTCCGATGTCCGTCCCCACCGCCACCGACTGGTCGGAGGTCTGTGCCCGTGACTTCGCCGTCCCGGCCGGCCGCCCGCTGGACGCCCTCGTCGACGAACTCGCCGCGGCCCTGGCCGACCCCGACCCGCTGGTCCGGGACG
Source organism: Kitasatospora sp. NPDC058406 (assembly GCF_042722765.1). NCBI lineage: Bacteria > Bacillati > Actinomycetota > Actinomycetes > Kitasatosporales > Streptomycetaceae > Kitasatospora > Kitasatospora sp. NPDC058406. The sequence goes on along the minus strand of NZ_JBHXKE010000016.1, from coordinate 666 downwards.
GTGACCCGTACGCGGTCCTCGGCACCTGGATCGAGCGCGACGTGGTGGCCGGTGAGCTGCGGACCGCCCTCGGGCACCGGATGGCGGCGCGGTTCGGCGACCCGGCGATCGAGGCGCGGAGCTTCGCCGCCCTCGTCCTCGACATGATCGTCTCCCGGGGGGACCACGACCCGGCCTGGTTCGGGGCCTTCGCCCGCTGGTACCCGGCCGAGACCGACCTGCGCGGCCACCACCCCGAACTCGGCTGGCTGCACGCGGCCGCGCACGGCGCCGACCTGCTCGGCACGTTCGGCCGGCACCCCGCCGTCGCCCCCGGGCCGGTGCTCGACCTCGCCGCGGCCCGGCTGCTGGCCCGCACCGACCACCTGTTCGGCCAGCGCGAGGACGAGCGGACGGCGACCGGCGTCGCGCGCACCCTCACCAGGCCGGAGCTGACCGAGAAGGAGTGCGTCGACTGGGTCGAGCGGTCGGCCGCCGCCCTCGCGGACCACCGGCGGGGCCCGGCCCCGGCCTGGGTGTCCAACTGCGCGCGGACCCTGCGGGCGCTGCTCGTCCTCGCCCGGACCGGGGTGCGGGCGGCGGGCCCGGGCACGCCGCTGCTGCCGCTCGCCCACGGCCCCGCCGTCACGGACGCGCTGCTGCGGGCGCTGGGCCCGGTCTGAGGCC
>NZ_JBHXKE010000015.1:16912-63511 GCF_042722765.1 Kitasatospora sp. NPDC058406 | reverse complement strand
GGTGAGCACCGCGCCCCGGTCCCGGCCGACCTCGACGGTGCCGCCGTTGCGCCGAGCGGCCTGGGCCACCAGTGCGAGGCCGAGTCCGTGCCCGCGGACGTCCTGCTTGGTGCTCCAGCCGCGCCGGAACACGTCGTCCACGGCGGCCGGGTCGATGCCGGCGCCGGTGTCGGCGACCCGGAGCAGGAGGTGGCCGTCGTCGATCCGCGCGGTCACGGTGACCTCGGGCTGGACGGGGCTCTCGGCGGCGCCGGCGATCGCCGCGTCGACGGCGTTGTCGACCAGGTTGCCGAGGACGGTGATCAGGTCGCGGGCGGACAGCCCCGGCGGCAGCACCCCGTCGTCGATCGAGCTGTCCGCGGTGAGCGTCAACTCCACGCCCCGTTCGGCGGCCTGGGCGGCCTTGCCGAGCAGCAGGGCGGCCAGCACCGGCTCGCCGACGGCGGCGACCACGCGGTCGGTGAGCCGCTGGGCGAGGGCGAGTTCGGCGGTGGCGAACTCCACCGCCTCGCGGTGGCGGCCCAGTTCGATCAGCGAGACGACGGCGTGCAACCGGTTCGCGGCCTCGTGCGCCTGCGCGCCGAGCGCCTCGGTGAACCCGCGCACCGAATCCAACTCGCCGCTCAGCGCCTGAAGTTCGGTGTGATCCCGGAGGGTGAGGACGCGGCCGAGACCGGTACCGATGGTGGAGGTGTTGAGCACCACCACCCGCTCCGCGGTCAGGTGGACCTCGTCCCGCACCGCAACGTCCCCCAGCACCGCGGCGACGAGCGCCTCCGGCAGGCCGAGTTCCCCGATCGGCCGGCCGTCCAGGCTCCCGGTCAGGCCGAGGAGTTCGCGGGCCGCGTCGTTGCAGAGCACCACCCGGTGGCGGCGGTCGAGCAGCACGAGCCCTTCGCGCACCGCACGCAGGGTGGCCTGGTGGTACTCGTAGAGGTGGCTGAGCTCGGCCGGACCCATCCCGTGAGTATGCCGCCGCAGACGGGAGTTGGCGAGGTAGGTGCCGACCCCGCCGACCGCCAGCGCGGCCCCGGCGACCCCGACCAGGGCGAGCAGCGGGCCGCGCAGCCGGGCCGAGATGGACTGCACGGTGATGCCCGCACTCACCAGCGCGACCACCCGGCCCCGGTCGTCCAGCACCGGCGTGACCACCCGTACCGACGGACCGAGCGTGCCGGTGTAGGTCTCGCTGCGGGTCTCCCCGGCGAGCGCCCAGTCGATGTGGCCGAGGAAGGTCCGGCCGATCTGCTCGGGGAGGGGGTGGGTCCAGCGGACGCCCGCGGTGTCCATCACGGTGACGAAGGAGACCCCGGTGTCGACGCGGACCCGCTCGGCGTACGGCTGGAGGACGGCGGTCGGGTCGGGTCCGGAGACGGCGGCCAGGACGGCCGGCGAGTCGGCGACCGCACGGGCGACGGCGGTGACCTGGCGGCGGGCCGCGTCCTCGGTGCGGTCGGCGGTGAACAGGTAGGCGAGCACGGCTCCGCCGGCCACCACGGCGGCGACGATGACGACCTGGACGACGAAGAGCTGTCCGGCCAGGCTGCGCACCGGCCGGCGCGGCGAGGGGAGGGTGCGCGCGGACATGCCTGTCAGTGTGCACCACGGTCCGCGGGGGCCGGCCCGCACCCGGGCACCGCCCCGGAACGGCGCCACGGCCCTCCCGGGCCTCCCGGCCCTCCGCCCGCAGCCCCCGGACCTCGACCGCCGCCCCGTGAACTCTATGAACGCAAACGTGACCCGCGTCACGCCCCGACCCCATAGTCGGAGCGGCCCACCACCCGGGGCCGCCAGGAGCGCAGGGCACAGCTGGGCGAAGGAGCCGCAGATGTCGATCACCGGAGCAGGGCCGCAGGCCGAGGCCGTCAGACGGAAGGACCGCACCCACGTCCTGTACCTCGCCGTGATCGTGGCGGTGGTCGCGGGTGTCGTGGTCGGACTGACCGCGCCCGGCTTCGCGGTGGAGCTGAAGCCGATCGGGACCGGCTTCGTCAACCTGATCAAGATGATGATCAGCCCGGTCATCTTCTGCACCATCGTGCTGGGCATCGGCTCGGTCACCAAGGCCGCGAAGGTCGGCAGGGTCGGCGGACTCGCGCTCGGCTACTTCCTCACCATGTCGACCGTCGCACTCGCCATCGGCCTGCTGGTGGGCAACCTCCTGGAGCCCGGCGGCGGCCTCCACCTCACCACCGCGCTCGCCAAGTCCGGCCACGCCCAGGCCGCCGCCGGGGGCGCCCAGTCCACCGCCGACTTCCTGCTCGGGATGATCCCGACCACCATGCTCTCCGCCCTGACCGAGGGCAAGGTGCTCCAGACCCTGCTGGTCGCCCTGCTGGCCGGCTTCGCGCTGCAGGCGATGGGCCCGGCCGGAGCGCCGGTGCTGCGCGGCGTCGAGCACGTGCAGCGGCTGGTCTTCCGGGTCATGTCGATGATCATGTGGGTGGCGCCGATCGGCGCCTTCGGGGCGATGGCGGCGGTGGTCGGCGCGACCGGCACGGCCGCGCTGAAGAGCCTCGCCGTCATCATGATCGGCTTCTACGCGACCTGCGCCCTGTTCGTGGTCGTGGTGCTCGGCACGCTGCTGCGGCTGGTCGCGGGCGTCAACATCTTCACCCTGCTGCGCTACCTCGGCCGCGAGTTCCTCCTCATCCTCTCCACCTCCTCCTCGGAGAGCGCGCTGCCCCGGCTGATCGCCAAGATGGAGCACCTGGGCGTCAGCCGTCCGGTGGTCGGCATCACCGTCCCGACCGGCTACAGCTTCAACCTGGACGGCACCGCGATCTACCTCACGATGGCCTCGATCTTCATCTCCGAGGCGCTGGACAAGCCGATGTCGGTGGGTGAGCAGCTGTCCCTGCTCGTCTTCATGGTGATCGCCAGCAAGGGCGCGGCCGGGGTCACCGGCGCCGGGCTGGCCACGCTCGCCGGCGGGCTGCAGTCGCACAAGCCGGCGCTGGTGGACGGGGTCGGGCTGATCGTCGGCATCGACCGGTTCATGTCCGAGGCCCGGGCGCTCACCAACTTCGCGGGCAACGCCGTGGCCACCGTCCTGGTCGGGCAGTGGACCGGCGAGTTCGACCGCGAGCGGGCGCGGCAGGTCCTGACCGGCGCGGTGCCGTTCGACGAGCGGACCCTGGTCGACACCCACGCGGGCCCCGCCGACGCCGCGGCCCCGGGCGCGACGGCCCCCGGCGCGGTTCCCGCTCCGGTCGGCCCGCCCGAGCCCGCCCCGACCGCCCACGGCACCCCGAGCGCGGCGGCCGCCTGACCTCCGGTCCCGCCCTCCCGATGAGACTCCCCCGGCCCGGCGCCCCGCCCAACCCCCCGGAACGGCGCCGGGCCGGGGGTCCCCCCTTGCCCGGCCCACGACCGGGCCGCGGCGCCCTCGCCGGAACCCGGACGGACCGACCACGTCGGCCGACCCGTCCACGGACGCGCTCTCAGATCTCCTCGGACCCGCTGACCGCCCAGCTCAGGCCGGTCGCCGGGTCCTCCAGCGCGAGGTGCAGGTGCCGCAGCCGGTCCGCCGGGTCGTCCCAGGTGAAGCAGCGCATCCGCGCGACCAGGGCGTTGACCTCCCCCCGGTCCGGGCGGTCCGCGCCGGTCATCGCGGCCAGCACCCGCCAGAGCGCCAGCCGCCCGTGGGCCGCACCGCGCGTCCGGTCCGCGACGCCCGCCTGGACCAGCGCCGGGCAGGCGAGCGCGAACGGCAGGTACCCGCCGGTCACCAGCCGCCCGGGCGCCAGCTGGGCGGCGGCGCACTGCGCGGTCCCCCGGACGCAGACCGCCACCGCCCAGCCCGCCAGCTCGGCCAGCGCCCGGGTGGCCGCCTGCCCGGGCAGGCGCGTCCCCGGCCCGGGGAGCTCCACCGGGCCGAGGCCCTCCCGGCTGGCGGGCAGGGTCAGCAGCGCACTGCGCGAACCGCCGCCCGGCAGGTACTCCCGGACGCGCACCCCCTCGCCCCAGCCCGCGGACTCCCAGGGCTCCAGGAGCAGCGGGACGCCCTCCAGGTCCGGTTCGGCGCCGTAGGAGAGGTCCTCGCCGAGCAGCACCCGGGTCTGCGCGACCAGCCGCCGCACCTCCGCCGGGCCGAGCAGCGGGGCCAGCCGCCGCCAGGAGTGCCGGGTCGCCAGCACCTCCCAGAGCGGCCCGGCGTCGTGGTCGTCCGCACCGGCGGCGGTTCCGGGGCCGCCGTCCGCGTCGAACAGCCGGGCGGCCACCTCGGGCGGCGCCGCGTAGGCGATCAGGTGGCCGAGGGGCGCGGTCGCGACGGCGGCCCGGGTCCGGGCGGCGCCGTCGAGCACGCGTCCGGCGCCGCCGGGGCCACCGGGGCCGCCGGGCCCGTCCGGAGCGGCGCCCGGAGCGGCGTGGGCGCCGTATCCGCCGGGCCCGTCACAGCTCCCGCAGCTCTCGCAGCCGCCGCGGTCGTCGTAGCCGTCGTAGCCGTCATGACCGCCGTAGCCGGCACGGCCGTCGAGCGCGATGGCGGCGGACCGGGCCTGCCGGTAGGCACCCAGCAGTTCGGTCCAGCGGCCGTCGTCGGCCAGGGAAAGGAGCCGGTGCTCCTCGTACGTGATCACGATTTTCAGCGTACGGGCCGATGCGCCAGACGAGCTGACTTGTCGTCAGTTCGGTGCGTCGGAACCGGCGGAGGCCGGACCGCCCGCCCCGTCCCGCGGTGCCGGCAGCCGCCCCGGGGGTGGCGCGCCCGCCCCCGGACCGCTCTCCCGTTCGAGGACGGCGCGGAGCCGGGCGAGAGCCCGCCGCCGGGTGACGGCCAGGGTGGAGCGGTGCACTCCGAGCAAGCGGGCGGCCTCCTCCAGGCTGTACCCGTCGAGGTCGATCAGGAGCACCGCCCGCGCCTGCTTTACCGTCAGACAGCCCAACAGCCGGACCACCTCCCAGTGCGCCTGGAGCTCCCCCACGCCACCGCCCGACGCGTCGGCCCGTCCGGCCCGGCCCGGCCCGCCGTACGCGTCCTCGGCCGCCTCCGACAGCACCGTGCGGCGACGGTCGCGGCGCCACTCGTCGCGGAGGATGTTGACCATCGTCGTGAACGCATAGGCGTACGGCTGCGGATGGCGGAGGAATCGGTCGGGGCGGCGCGCTATTCGCAGATAGGCGTCGTGGACGACATCACCCGCGCCGAACGAATTTCCGGTCAGCTGAACGGCCGCCCGGTGGAGCCTCGGCAGCAATTCCGTGAACACCCGATTGAAATCGGCCCGGTCGGCATCGGAACCGGCGTCCGGATCCGGTTCACCTCGACAGCCTGACGAGAACTCCATGCCGCTCCCCTCGGAAATCGGCACCCGAAAGACCAGGTGGCACGCACCGGCCACCCGGACTGTGACGCAGGTCACATCATAGTTCGTCACCCCACCGTGCGCAGTCATTCGTGTGCAATACGTCACCGTCCGGACGGCGCAAGGGAATTGGTTTTCCTCGCCGCCCGGCCGGGGCCACATCACATGAGCGAGGAGACAAACGCCATGACCGGTTGTATCGCCCGGAACATCGCCAGGCTCGGGATGGTGGCCGCCGCCGCCCTCGGCGTGCTCGGCACCACCACCCTCCCGGCCACCGCCGGGCCGACCGCCCACGCGCCGGCCGCCGAGCAGGCCCGCGCCGCCGACCAGACCATCACGGCCGGATCGGGCGTCGCGTCGCCCGCCGCGATCACCGCCTCCTACCACTGCGTCATCACCGCCGACTTCGGCTGGCGCTGGGAGGGCAACTGCCGGATCTACTCCGGCGAGCTGCGCACCATCACGTACTGCGCCAACGGCACGTCCAGCACCGGCCTCTGGATCGGCGCCCGGACCGAGCCGTGGGCGGTCTGGGGCAACTGCCCGGGCTCCAGCTGGACCCGGATCGCGTTCCAGTCGCGCGGCTGACCCGGCCGCGCCCACCACGACGGGGGTGGCCGGCCGCGGGGGCCCCGCCCCCCCCCCCCCCGGCCGGCGGGCGCTACCCGTCGATGTGGAAGGACTGCCCGTACACCTTCCAGCGCAGCGGGGTGCGGAGGTCGAGGTTGCCCGCCTCCAGGAAGACGCGCTGGGCGGTGTCGACGCGGCTGGTGTCGGAGTGGGCGGCCTCGGTGCGCATGGCGGCGGCGCGGGCGTCGAGGAAGGCGGCGAGGTAGGTCTTCTCGTCACCGCCCTGGGCCGGGGGCTTGGCCTTGCGCAGCGCGGCGGCCCGGATCCCGCCGAAGCTGTCGGAGCTGTTGCCCGGCCCGTGCATGACGATGGCGTCGTAGTAGGCGAGTTGGCCGAGGGCGTGCAGGCCGTCGGACTTGGCCTGGGCGACGGCCGGGTCGAAGTAGACGCGGTCGCGTTCGTCCTCCTGGGCCTTGCGGAAGGTCGGGTCCTGGACGGCCCGCCTCCAGTCGGCGGTGAAGTCCGGGTCGAGCCCGGCGTGGGAGCCGGACCCGTCGAGCTTCTCCAGGGCGGGGAGGTACTTGGCGAGCACGTTGTCGGGCTTCAGCGTGCGGTAGTGGCGGACGAGTTCGAGCATGTCGCCGGTTCCGGAGCAGAAGCCGACGATGCCGGCGGTGTAGCCCCGGCCGTCCTTGATGTCCTCGATGTAGCCGAACTGGGCCTTCCAGTCGAGCGACGAGTTCTCCGCGCTGGAGACGATCTGCTGGGCGAGGTCCTTGAGGGACGGGTCGGTGAGGTCGCCGGTGGCGGGACCGGAGGGGCGGCCGGTCGGCTTGGTGGTGGGGCTGCCGGTGGGGTCGCCGCCGGGCTTGGCGGCGGGTTGGGTGGTGCGGTGGGGCCGGCCCCTGCCGTCGGCCGGCGGGACGGTCGCGGCGGACGGGGACGCGGCGGAGGGGGACGCGCTGGGTGGGGTCGTCGGTGCGGGTGCGGCGGCGGCCGGGAGCGCGGGGAGCACCGCGGCCAGGAGGAGAGCGGTCAGGGCGGGCGGCACTGCGGCTCGGGTGGGCCGGGTCGGCATCGGGGCTCCGGGGTCGGCGGGGCGGGCGTCGGCTGGTCGGGCGTCGTGTCGGCTGGTCGGGTCTCGGCTGGTCGGGCGGGCGCGGGTCGGGTCTCGGCGGGTCGGGCGTCTGCGGGTCGGGCGGGCGCGGGTGGCGTCCGCCTGGGGAACGGGTGCCGGGCGCCACCGGGTTCACCGCGGTGCGGTGGCCTCCGGAGGTCCGGCGGCGCCCACGGGCTCGGCGGGGTCGGGGAGTTCGCCGTCCGGGTCCTCGGGGCCGGGGTGCCCGGACGGCCGGCGGGCACCGGCCTCCGGCTCGACCCCCGGGGTGAGGAGGAAACGCTCGGGGGACTCCGCCCGGGGCCGCTCGGCCGGGGGCATCGCCGCACGGCGCTCCAGCCACGACCGCAGCCTGGTGAGGGCGCTGCGATCGCGCTCGGCCGGGTCGCCGCCGGTTTCGCGCAGGAGGACGCCGGCCGGCCGGTCGGCCTCGGCCGCCACCGTGCCGACGACGGTGAACGCCGTACCGGGCGCGAACACCGCCTGCGGCAGCCCGTCGCCGGAGTCGAAGACGGAGGTGCGCCGCCCGGTGGCCGACCACACGAGGAACTCGACGGAGCAACCCGGCAGCTCCGCCCCGGCCGCGGCCAGTCCGGCCAGCGGCGCGGGCTCCCGGAACTCCAGGCCGGCCGGATAGAGGGCGAGGACGGACTTCGGGTCCAGCGCGGGGTCCGCGCCGAGCAGCACCGCGCCGTGGTGGCTCGGGAGCCGCCGCAGGCCGGAGCCGAGGCATCGGAGGAACGGCCTCAGCGCCGGGTCGCCGGAGCGCGCGGCGGTCACCAGGTCCGCGCGTGTCGCGGGGATGCCCGCGCCGTCGTGGTGGAGCAGGACGGCGGCCAGGTCGGGCTTGAGGTCGTCCTTCGAGGTGGACCGCAGGCCGGGCAGCCGGGTGGCGAGCTGCTCCAGGCGGCCGGTGCAGCGGTGGTAGTGCTCGCCGAGCAGCGTGCGGACGGCGTCCCGGTCGGCGGGGGAGCTGGCGGTGACCGGGGGCGGGTACTCGTCGGTGCGGAAGAGCCGGGCCGGCGGAGGGCCGACGGGCGCCTCGGGCGTCGTGCCGCCGGGCGGTGTGCCTTCGGGTGTGCCTTCGGGCGTGCTGCCGGGGGACGGGACGGCGGGTGGTCCGGCCTCGGGCGCGGCTTCGGGTCCGGCCTCGGCGGCGGACTCCGGCAGGCCGGCGCGGGGCGGTTCGGTGCCCTCCGGTCCGCCGACGGGCACCACCGGGGAGGCCGCCTCGCCGGCGGACGACTCGGCGGCGGACGCCCCCTCGCCCGGTTCCGCGGTGGTCGGCGGGTCCTCGGTCCGGCCCAGGGGCTCGTCCGGCTCCGGTACGGCGGTGGTGTCCGGCCCCTCCTCGTCCGCTCCGTCCTCGTCAGGCCCGTCCTCGTCAGGCCCGGTGGGCGGCTCGACCGGAGGGACCTCCGGCACCCGGAAGAGACCCGGGGTGCCACCGCTGGTCGCGGTGCGGGTGAGCGGTTCGGCCGGCCGGGGCCACGGATCGGCGTTCGATCCCGCCACGGCAGCGGCGGTGCCGCTCCCGCCGGCCGCCGACCCGGCGGGGTCGCCGACCGGACCGGCGGCCGGGTCCCGGGCCGGGTCGCCGGTCGAGGACGAGGTCCGGCGGGAGGGGGCCACCGCGGCGGAGGTGCCGGTGGCGGGAGCGGAGGTGGCCCGGACGGGTGTGGGCAGGGGGACGGGTGCGGGCGCCACCGGCTCGGACTCGGCGGGCGCCGGTCCCGCCGCCTCCGGCCGCACCGGTGCCTCGGAGCCGGTGAGCGGCTCGGGGCCGGCCTGCGCCGCCGCCGGGGCGGGCCCGAGGGCGGCCGTCGCCGTGGGGGCGGAAACGGCCGGGGTGCCGGCCGGTCCGGTGGCGAGCCACTCCGGGCGGGCGGCCGTGGCCGGTCGCTGCGGGCGGCCCGTGCCGCCGATCCCGTAGGCCACGGGTGCCACGGCGGGCGGCCCGGTGAGGGGCTGCTCCGCCCCGAGCCAGTCCAGCTCGTGCATCCGGGCGACGAACCGGGCGACCCGCTCGGCGGACGGCTCCAGCAGACCGTGCGCCAGCAGCCCGAACCCCTCGGCGCCGACCGCCGGGAGCCGGTCGAGCAGGGCGCCGAGCTCCTCGAACACGTCGGGCGGGATCGGGCGGTCGCGCTCCCCGACGATCAGCAGCGGGCGGGCCGGCTCGGGCCGCCGGAACCGGGGGGTGAGGACGTGCGGCGGTTCGGGGCGCAGCCAGAGACCGGCCGGGACGGCCTCCAGGACCCAGAAGGGGAACGCCTCGAAGACCGCCGGACCGGCGGTCTTCCAGTCGGCGCCGCCGTTGCGCCACGCGGCGGGGGTGGTGGGCCGGCCGGGGGCGGTGGCGAGGCGCAGCAGGAAGGGTTCCCAGCCGGCCCGGCCGTGCCGGTCCAGGATCCGGGAGGTGGGGCCCCCCGGGCCGAGGACGGGCAGGCCGATCGCGGCCTGCACCGGACGCGCCGTCCTGGCCGCCAGCGCGCCGGTGAGCGCGGCCAGCTGGTCGGGGGCCGCCCACGGGGCGCTGACCAGCGGCCGGTCGGTGCCCAGCGGCAGCGAGAGCACGGCGTCCGCGAAGTCGTCCGGCAGCAGGACGGGCCGGTCCGGGGTGCCGATCAGGAGGACGGTGTGGCCGGGCGGCGCGGCGGCCAGCCCGAGGTCGGGGAGCGGCCCGCCGGTCCGGGACGCCGGGTCGGTGAGCCAGAAGCCGGTGGGGAGCCGGAGGATCCGGACGGCGTCGCCCCGGGACCCGGCGGTGAGACCGTCGGCGCGTCCGGCCGGGCCGTGCAGGACGGCGGGTGCGGCGCCGGAGGCGGTCGTCGGGCTTCCGACCGCCGTCGCGGCGCCGATGGTCTCGCGGACCCGGCGGGGCGGCGCCCCGGCCTCGCACCGCCACCAGGAGGCGGCTTCGGTCGCGCCCTCGGGGCTGGTGACCTTGAGGTTCCCGGCGGGGGTGATCTCCACCAGGCCGTCCGGCGCGACGACCGGCAGGCCCGCCCGCTCGGCGACGATCTCCGCCGGACGGCGGCCGTTGGGGGCGAGCGCGGCCAGCCCGGAGGCGGCGAGGACCAGGCTGCCGGCGCCGCGGGCCCGGGCGACCACGCCGAGGTCCGCCATCCGGTCGCGCAGGACCTTGGCCGAGTCGGGGGCGGCGGCGACCACGACGACCGCGTCCGGGACGGGCCGGAGCGCGCCGATGGCGGCCGACAGCTCGTCGTCGCGGGCGGTGGCCGGGGCGATGACGAAGTGCGGGCCGACCGGGCGGAGCACGGAGGGCGCCGGCACCGGGGCCGCCGACGCCGAGGGCGAGGGCGACAGCGCGGTGGACGGTGCCGACGTGGAGGGCGGCGGGGCGGTCCCGGCGGCCGGGGCGGGCGCGCCGGCCTCGCCCGCGGGCAGCGCACGGCGCGGCCCGCGCCGGAGGGCGAACCGGCGGCGGGGTTCGGCCGGCGGCGCGGGGTCGCCGGAGGGCGTGCCGGTGCGGGAGAGGCTCATCGCCTTGGACTACGGGCGCCGCCGGGCGGCCGGTTCACCGCCGCGCGGGGCGGGCGGTCCGCCCGCCGCCCGGCGGCGGTCACCCGGCCGCCCCGTCGGCCCCGGCGTCCGGCTCCGCGACCAGGGCGGTCTGGAGCTGGACCGTCCGCCGCCGGGTGATGTGCAGGGCCCGGCCGGGCGGCAGCTGGCGCGGCTTGACGTTGCCGAAGATCGTGCCCTCGCTGGGCGGGCAGGAGAGCAGCGTCACCGGGGTGTTGATGTCCTGGAGCCGGCGCAGCACCGGATCGGAGTAGGCCCGCCCGATCCCGTTGGCGGCGCGGGCGATCACCAGGTGCAGGCCCAGCTCGGAGCCCTGGGCGAGGTGTCCGAGCAGCGGTTCGAACGGGTTCGGCCCGGAGGCCGGGACGAGGTCGAGGTCGTCGACGATCACGAACAGTTCGGGCCCCGTCCACCAGTCGCGCAGCCGCAGCCGGGCCGGGCTGATGTCCTCGCCCGGAACGCGGGCCTCCATCGCCCGGGCGGCCCCGGAGACGATCTGCTTGACCACGTCCACCGAGACGGCGTAACCGAGCCGGTACTCCTCCGGCAGGCTGTCGTAGAGGTCGCGCCGGAAGTCGATCAGCATGATGCGGGCCTCGGCGGGGGTGTACGCGGTGGTGATGGCCTTGATCATCAGCCGCAGCAGGTTGGTCTTGCCGCTCTCGCTGTCGCCGACCACCAGCAGGTGCGGGCTCTCCTCGAAGTCGTGCCAGAGCGGCGCGATGGCGGTGTCCTCCAGCCCGAGCGGGACCCGCAGCCGCCCCTCGGGGGCGGGCAGGTCGGCGGCGTCGAGCAGCAGCGGCAGCATCCGGACCTCGGGGGCGCGGGGGCCGGTCCAGTGCTCGTTGACGGCGTCCACCAGGTCGGCGACGCCCTCGGCGAGGTCCTCGGTCGTCCCGACGCCGTCGATCCGGGGCAGCGCGGTCAGGAAGTGCAGGCGGTCCTCGGTGAGACCCCGGCCGGGGATCCGGGGGACGGTCGCCGCGGCCCGCATGTTGATCATCGAGTCGATCGAGTCACCGAGCCGCAGCTCGAAGCGGGTGCCGAGCTGGTCGCGCAGGCCGCCGAGGATCTCGCCCCAGCGGGCCGCCGCGATGACGAGGTGGACGCCGTAGTTCAGACCGCGTCCGGCGATCAGGTTGAAGACGGAGACGTAGTCGGGGAAGTCCTGGCGCACGGTGTTCCAGCCGTCGACGACCAGGAACACGTCCCCGTACCGCTCGTCGGCCAGCTCCGGGTCCCCGGCGGCCCGCCGCCGGCGGAACGTCGTCATCGAGTCGATGCCCAGCCGGGCGAAGCTCTGCTCGCGGCGGCTGATCACCCCGGCCACCTCGGCGAGCGTGCGGCCGATCCGCTCGGGGTCGTGCCGCCCGGTGACGCCGCCGAGGTGCGGCAGGCCGCGCAGGGCGGCCAGCGTGCCGCCGCCGAAGTCGAGGCAGTAGAACTGCACCTCCTGCGGCGTGTGGGTCAGGGCCAGCGCGGTGACCAGCGTCCGCAGCAGGGTGCTCTTGCCGCTCTGCGGGCCGCCCGCGATGCCGACGTGGCCGCCGGCGCCGGACAGGTCGGCCGTGTAGATCTCGCGCAGCTGCTGGAACGGGCGGTCGACCACACCGACCGGGACGGTGAGCCGGCCCCGGTCGGGCCACCCGTCCGGGGTCAGGCCGTGGGCCTCGCTCGGGGCGAGCGGCGGGAGCAGCTCGTCCAGGGTCGGCGGGACCTCCAGCGGCGGCAGCCAGACCTGGTGGGCGGGCGGTCCGGCGTCGAGCAGCCGCTCGGCGGCCAGCTCCAGCAGGGTGACGGTGGCCTCCTCCTCGCGCGCCTCCGGCTCGATCGGCTCCGGCGCGGGCCGGTTGGGCGTCACGTACGCGGTGTCGTACGGGACGACCTGCCCGGCGGCCGCGGCCTGCTGGGCGGCGCCGCGCCGGCTGCGGTAGGGGCCGGACACGTAGGACGCCTTGAAGCGGGTGAGCGTGGCGATGTCGCTGCGCAGGATGCCGTTGCCGGGCTGCGAGGGGAGCTGGTAGGCGTCCGGCACGCCGAGCACGCCGCGGCTCTCCATGGCGGAGAAGGTCCGCAGCGCGATCCGGTAGGAGAGGTGGGACTCCAGCGCGTGCATCCGGCCCTCGTCCAGGCGCTGCGAGGCGAGCAGCAGGTGGACGCCCAGGGACCGGCCGAGGCGGCCGATCATGATGAACAGGTCCATGAAGTCGCGGTGCGCGGAGAGCAGTTCGCTGAACTCGTCGACGACGACGAACAGCGTCGGCAGCGGGTCGAGCTGGGTCCCGGCGGCCCGGGCGGCCTCGTAGTCCAGCAGCGAGCTGTAGTTGCCGGAGGCGCGCAGCAGCTCCTGGCGGCGGTTCATCTCGCCGTGCAGGGCGTCGCGCATCCGGTCGACCAGGGCGGCCTCGTCGGCGAGGTTGGTGATCACCGCCGAGGTGTGCGGCAGCCGGTCCAGGCCGAGGAAGGTCGCGCCGCCCTTGAAGTCGACCAGGACGAAGTTGAGCGTCTCCGAGGAGTGGGTCAGCGCGAGCGCGAGGACGAGGGTGCGCAGCAGTTCGGACTTGCCGGAGCCGGTGGCGCCGATCAGCATGCCGTGCGGGCCCATGCCGCCCTGCGCGGACTCCTTGAGGTCGAGGTCGACGGGGGAGCCGTCGGCGCCGAGCCCGAGCGGGACGCGCAGCCGGCTCGTCCGTCCGCGGTCCGCCCAGGCCCGGCGGACGTCGTGCTGGTGGAGGTCGCGGATGCCGAGCAGGGCGGTCAGGTCGAAGTCGGTGTTCAGCGGCTCGGCGGTGTCCACCGAGTCGCCCAGCCGGAAGGGCGCCAGCGTGGTGGCGAACCGGCGGACGGCGGGCACCTCCAGCGCGTCCGGGCGCCCGAGCGGGGTGACCTCGTCGTTGCGGTTGCGGTCGGCGCCGACCAGTTCCAGCTCGCCGTCGGTGATCCGCAGCCGCAGCCGGAACCGGTTGTGCTTCCACTCCAGCGCCTCGCCGACGTCCAGCAGGACGGCGTTGCGGTAGCCGGCCAGCGCGGCCCGGCTCCCGGAGGACAGCCGGACGCCGTCGAGCACGATCACCGTGAACGGCTCGTCGCGCGCGGGCTGCGCCTCCGGCTCGTACGGCGGGCGCTCGGCGAACTCCGGCCCCAGCAGCTGCTCCAGCTCCACCATCGAGCCGGCCACCAGGCGGACCGGCCCGGCACCGTCGGTCTCGGTCGGGTGCAGGGCGTGCGGCAGCCACTTGAGCCAGGACCAGTCCGCGCGTCGCTCGGGCGCGACGGCGGCGGCGATCCGCAGCTCGTCCGGGGCGTGGAAGAAGGCGAGCTGGGCGAGCATCGCCCGGGCCAGCGCGCGGGCCGGCTCCCGATCGGGCTCGTCGGCTCCGCCGTCGTCCTGGTCCTCCGGGGCGGCGCACCGCACCAGCACCTGGGCGTAGCCGCGCACGTGCACCGCGATCGGCTGCCCGGCGATCGACCCGTACGCGTGGATGAAGCGGCGCAGCGCGTGCGCGCAGAGCGGCTCCAGGTCCTCGATCGGCTTGGTGGCCAGCGGGGCCAGCCGCACCGCCAGCCGCTGCGGCCCGGTCGCGATCCGCACGTCGCCGAAGTCCGGGTGGGAGGAGCGCCGCTCCCAGAGCCGGGAGGTGCGCACCAGCGAGGCGAGCGTGCCGGGCCCGGGGTTGCGCCAGGCCAGTGCCAGCCGCTGGTTGACGACGTGCCGGCGGACCTGGCGGCGCATCTGGGCGAGGTAGCGCAGGTAGTCGCGGCGCTCCCCGCGCAGCTGCCGCTTGCGGTCCCCGGAGCTGCGGATGAGCTGGGTCACCAGCATGCCGACCGCGGAGAGGCCCATCATGCCCATCGCGACGTACTGGAGCGGCCCGCCCCCGCCGTTCGGGTTGAGGAAGATCATCACCATCGAGAGCGAGCTGAGCGCCATCGGGGCCATCGTGAGCATCTGGGAGATCCCGCTCTGCGGCTCCGGCAGGCCGGGCGGCTCCTGCAGCTGGATCTCCCCGTCCGGCATCTCCGGTCCGGGACGCCGGGGCGGACGGTCGACCACGACCACACTCAACGGGGCTCTCCTCTCACTGCGCCTCCCCGGGGCGGGCGGACCGCCGGGCGGCCCGGCCGGGACCCGCCCGGACCGGGTGGCGGCGGCACGGGGACCGCACCCTGGCCTACGGCCCGCACTCCGCGCGCGGTTCATCCGGGCCCGGCGGACGGCCGGGTCCGGCCCGGTGAACCGCCGGGCCCCCGCCGCCCGTAGTGGCCTGTGGGAGACCGGCCAGGCCCGGCCCGGCGGAGGAGGGGCACGACAGGTGAGCGGTGCAGTGGCGGCGACCGGACTGTGCAGGCTGAGATTCCGCGCACCCGAGGCCGCGTTCGAACTGGCCGTGCCCGGGGACGTCGTCCTCGCCGACCTGATGCCGACCGTGGTCGGCTACGCGGGCACGGCCGTCGAGGAGAGCGGCGTCGAGCACGACGGCTGGGTGCTCCAGCGCCTCGGCGGCGAACCCTTCGACGAGGAGCTCACCCTGGAGGCCCTCGCCGTCCGCGACGGCGAGGAGCTGTTCCTGCGCCCGCGCCGGGACGCCCTGCCGGAGGTGCACTTCGACGACCTGGTGGACGGCGTCCGCACCGGTGTGATCGCCCGCGGCGACTCCTGGCGCCCCGCCGTCACCCACCACCTGGCCCTCGCCCTCACCCTGCTCGCGCTCGTCGGCGGCCTGCTGCTGCTGGCCCTGCCCGGACCCGAGGGCGTGCGCTGCGTCTGCGCGGCCGTCGCCGCCCTGCTGCTGTTCGGTGGCGCCGCCGCGGCCTCCCGCGCGGTCGGCGACGCGCTGGCCGGCACCGCGCTGGGCACCGCCGCCGTCGCGTACGCGGCCAGCGCGGCCGCGCTGGTGCCCGGACTCGACGGCCCGACCCGGCTGCTCGCCGGCGGATCGGCGGCGGTGGGCGGCGCGGTGGTGGCGCTGGTCGCGGTCGGCGGCGGCGCGTTCTTCCCCGGCCTGCTGGTGGCCGCCGTGCTCGTCCTCGGCGCGGGGGCGCTGGCCGCCTGCGGCATGGCCGTCACCGGCATCGCCGCGCTGGTCGCCGCCGCCGCGGTGCTGCTGGGCGCCTTCGTGCCGGGCCTCGCCTTCAAGCTCTCCGGCCTGCGGCTGCCCGCGCTGCCCCGCAACGCCGACGAGCTCCAGGAGGAGATCGAGCCCTTCCCCGCCGAGGACGTGCTCGCCCGGAGCACGGTCGCCGACGGCTACCTGTCCGCCTTCCTGACGGCCGTCGGCGCCGTCTGCGCGGCGGCGCTCGTCGTCCTGGCCGGGGTCGGGGACACCGGCTGGGGCACACCGGTGATGGCCGCCGACCTGTCGGCGCTGCTCCTGCTGCACGCCCGGGACATCGGCAGCATCCGCCAGCGGCTCGCCGTGCTGCTCCCCGGCGTGCTGGGCCTGACCCTGCTGGCCGCGCGGATCGGCCTGGACAGCGACCGCACGGGGCGGCTCGTGCTGTTCGCCGTACTGCTGCTGGCCGCCCTCGGGCTGGCCGTCGTCGCCTGGACCGTCCCGGGGCGGCGCCTGCTGCCGTACTGGGGCCGGGCCGGCGACCTGACGCACTCGCTGGCCGCCATCGCGCTGCTGCCCCTCGCCCTCCAGGTCCTCGGCTTCTACCGGACCATGCGGGGGCTCGGCGGCTGAGCCGCCCCCGACAGGGGCCCGCCCGGCCGGGGCCCACCGCACGGGCCGACGACGGCCGGGCCCGCCGTCCGTACCGGCCGCCACGCCCCGCAGGAGGACCACCGCATGCAGTCCCGCCGTGACCAGGTACAGGCCCACCTCTTCGTGACGGGCCGGGTCTCCGCCGGCATGCTGCGGGCCGAGCCGGACGCCCCCGACAGCCCGGTCGGCCGGACCAACCGGGGCATCGCCATCGGTCTGGCGATCGCCCTGCTGGTCGGCGTCGGCGCGGGCGTCTACGGACTGGTCAAGCCCGGCGGCGCGACCGGCTGGCGCAAACCCGGCACCGTGGTGGTGGTCAAGGAGACCGGCACCCGTTACCTCTACGCCGGCGGGCTGCTGCACCCCGTCCTGAACCAGGCCAGTGCCCGGCTGCTGGCGGGCGACCAGCTGAAGGTCGACGAGGTCTCCCGCCGCTCCCTGGAGGGCACCGACCGGGGCGGCCCGGTCGGGATCGTCGGAGCCCCCGACGGCCTGCCCGCGCCCGCCTCGCTGGACCGCTCCGACTGGCTCGCCTGCACGGTCCAGGCCGTCGGCGCGTCCGGGGGGAGGCCCGCGCCGCTGCTCTCGCTCGCCGTCGGCTCCCGGCCGGGGAACGGCTCCATCGGTGACCGGGCCGTGCTGGTGGCCGCCCCCGACGGCGCCCCGCAGCTGCTCCGGTACGGCCGCCGCCACGCGCTGGACGTCCAGGGCGGCGCCGTGCGCGCGCTCGGCTACACGGCGGCCGTGCCCGTCCCCGTGACCGCGGCCTTCCTCCAGACCTTCGCCGCCGGGCCCGACCTGCGCTCCCCGGACCTGCCGGGCCGGGGCACGGCCGGGCCCGACCTCTCCGGACGGCCCACCAGGGTCGGCCAGCTGTTCGCGGGCAGCGGTGAGGACCGCTTCGTCCTCACCGGCCAGGGGCTGGTGCCGGTCGGCGCCACCCTGCTCGCCCTCCTCCAGGGCGACCCGCGCACCCAGAAGGAGGCCTACGGCGGCGGCGCGGTGGCCACCGCCCCGGTCGGCGCCGCCGACCTCGCCGCCCACTCCGCGCCCACCGCCGTCACCGCCGAACTCGCACCGGCCGGCCTGCCCGAACGGCCCCCGGTGCTGGCCACCCCCGGCCCCGGGCAGGCACTCTGCGCCGGGCTGCCCGCCGCCGGTGCGGGCGAGGTCGACCTGCGGATGCCGGACGCCACCGCCGTCCTCGGCCTGCCGCCGGTGGCCGAGCCGGGCGTCGTCCCCAGCTGCACCCCCGCCGACCGGATCGTCGTCCGGCCCGGCGGCGGCGCGCTGGTGCGGTCCCTGTCCGGGGGCGGTCAGGGCTCGACGCTGTACCTGGTCACCGACAACGGGGTGCGGTTCCCGATGACCCCGGACGCCGTCGAACGCCTCGGCTACGCCGGGGCCGCCCCGGTGGCCGTCCCGAGCCGGCTGCTGGCGCTGCTGCCGGCCGGACCGAGCCTGGACCCGGCGGCGCTCACCGGGACGGGGCTCGTCCAGCCGCCCGCGACGGACGGCAAGTGCGCGCGCTGAGGCGGTCCGCCGCCGTCCGCGGGGGGCGCTGAACCGGCCGGACCCCCGGGGCCGTTCAGCCTGGTGGGCCCGCCCGTGCGGCGGGCCCACCAGAGAGACGTCCGACGCGAGAGGGACCGCGATGGCCAACAGCACGAACCCGAATGCCGTCACGAAGGCGGATCCGGCCTCCATCCAGGCCGTGAAGAGCACCATCGAGTCGCAGATGGGGGTCATGGAGGGCGTCAAGCGGGACATCGACATGAGCATCCAGGAGCTGGAGACCAAGTTCCAGGCCAAGTCGAGTGTCGTCTTCGTGCAGAAGATCGGGGACTGGCAGCGGAAGTACCAGGAGGTGATCGGCCTCTACAACGACTTCCTGGGCAAGCTGGCGGCCGGTGAGAACACCTTCAACGCCGCCGAGGAGAACGCCCTGTCGGTCGCCAACAAGAGCCCCGACGGGTACGACCCGATCAAGGACGCCCTGAACCCGCCCAAGTAGGCGACCGAAACCGAAGTCCCACCGGTCCGGGCGCGCTGCCCGGCCGTTCCCCCTCTCCAACGAAACGGGAGTCAGCGAAGTGTTCGTCGAGCACGCGGGCGTCGAGGCCGCCATCCAGTACCTCAGCGACACGGCCGAGCGGATGGAGGACGCGATGCGCATCACCAAGCAGAAGCTGGACAGCTTCTACGGCGGTCCCCTCCTCGGTGTCTTCTCCACCGCCGCGGAGAACCTCTCCGAGGCCCTCCGTACGAAGGACGGGGTGATGATCGGTGACATCAACTCCGCCACCCAGGACCTCGCGAAGATCCACCACATCCTCTGGAGCGCGGACTTCGAGGCCGGCCGGGGCATCGGCTGACGACCGACGGACGGGACTGACACGCCATGGCAGGCAACGAGTCCGGTGACGGAAACGGCGTCACCAAGATCACCGAAGGCTATGTCGCGGACTTCGCGAACCAGAAGCTCCAGGCACTCATCGACGGGTTCACGCAGAACTCGTACGTCCTCGACATCGGTCTCTACGCGACCGACGGCGGCACGACGAGCACGGGACGCCCGTCGCACCTGCTGGCGGGGAACCCCAGCGCGAGCGCTCCGTCCGTCGGGCTCCTCGCCACCGCGTTCAAGAACTACTTCGGCGCGGTCAACGCCGGCTTCGGAACCATCAACAAGCAGGCCACGGACATGAAGCTGGACCTCAAGGATGCCGACCTCATCCTGCAGAACGGCGAGGAGGACGCCATCAGCGTGGCCGAGCTGATGTACCTGCTCAACAACGTCGTTCCCGGCGCCGGGGGCCGCTGACCCCGGCCGCAGTGCCCTCACGCGGGCCGGTCCAGGCGCAGGCCGGCCCGCACCACCGACCCTCCGGGGCCGATCCGATCCGATACGACCGCGCCGGTCCAGTCGAAGGGGTTCACCGTGGGCAAGTACGAGGACGCCGTCGCGATCTTCGCGTCGTCGACCCAGACCAGTCTCGTCGACCGCGGCGCGGTCGCCGGTAAGGACGTCAAGTGGACGCCCGGCGACGGGATGGGGGACGCGACCGTCTACCACGAGTGGAAGACGTCCGACAGCAAGGGTATGCCGCACGACGCCTGGTGGGGGTGGAACTACCACTTCACGTACGAGAAGGAGGACTACCGCGGCAGTTACGTCTACGGGATCAACTTCGACTACTCGACCCTCAACGCGGGCTCGCCGTTCGACCGGTGGCAGCACGAGTTCCTCAAGATCATCAGCCCGTTGCGGAATCCGCCGTTCGCCAACGACCGGTTCGACGTGGCCGCCTTCGGGCGCGTGGCCGAGGCCCACGAGCGCGCCTCCAAGTTCCTCGAGGACTGGGTCACCAGGAGCAAGACCTGGGTCGAGGAGGTCGACGCCCCGGACGGGGACTGGCAGGGCAGTGCCGCAGGAGCGTTCCACACGGTGCTCGGTGCCTTCCACGGCGAGATCGCCAGCTTCCAGCGCCAACTGGCGGACAACGGCGTCAAGAATGCGCTGGGCGGGATGGTCAATCCTCTGCTGGACGTCCTGTCCACCCTGGAGATGGCTTTCCACCAGTGGCGCCAGATGCGACTGGCCCACCCCGCCAACGCCCTCCAGGACGCCGTGGCCGACGCCTTCAAGGACGCCACGGTCGAGGTCCGCTGGCGGAAGGACACGGTGGCCAAGGCCACCTACGACGCGAACCTCAAGTCGAGCGACATCGCGTCCGCGGACGGGCACGGGGACCTGACCTTCAAGGTGACCGCGTCCCCGTTCGGTGACCCGCAGACGAAGGAGTTCTGGGAGAAGGTCGTCGTCCGGGGCAAGGAGATCTGGCTGGCCAACCTCGATCGGCCGCTGGACAACGAGGCGGGTAGAGCGCTGATCTTCCTCGAATCGGCCTACACCAGACTCCTGAACCAGATGAACAGCAACCACCCCCGGGTCGCCCTGCGGATGCCGCCGCCCGTCCCGCCGAAGGTGGACGCCCCGCCCGGCGGGAGCGGCGCCGGCGGGGGCGGCACCGGCGGCAAGGACGACCTCAACCTGAAGAACGACCTCGGCGGCGGCCCCGACAACAAGGAGTTCAAGCTCGACGGCGGCGCCGGGGGCGGTGGCACCGGCGGCAGCGGATCCGGTGGCAGTGGCACCGGGGGCATCGGCGGGATCGGCGGCATCGGCGGGAACACCGGCGGCGGTGGCGGTGGGGGCACCAAGCCGCCCACCAGCCTTCCCGGCGGCGTGAAGCCGCCCGAGATCGTCACCGGCGGCGGCAGCGGCGGCAGCGGCCCGATCCTCCCGGGTGGCGGAACGACCCTGCCGGGCGGCGGGACGGGCAGCTCCGGCCCGGGCGTGCACGTCCCCGACCTGCTCGGCGGCATCGGGAGCGGCGGCCCCGGGAGCGGCAGCTGGACCGGTGGCGTCGGCGGCGGAACCGGCGGCTCCGGCGGCCGGAACGTCGTGGTGCCGACCGGCTCCCGGGTCACCGAGGACGGCCGGGTGGTGGACGGCGAGGGCCGGCCCGTCCTGGACAACCGCGGCAACCCGATGGTGGTCGGCCGGGACTACACCATCGCTCCGGACGGCACCCTCCTGGACGGCCGCGGCAACCCCGTCTCCGAGAGCCGGCAGATCATCGACGACCTCGGCCACAGCTACCTGAGCGCCGAGGACGACCTGCTCGCGCCCAACGACTTCGGCCTCGGCGCGTCGGGCCTCGGCGGTGTCGGCCTGCTCGGCTCCGCCGGCGGCGGCTCGGGCGGGTCCCTCCTCACGGGACCGGGCGGGATCTCCCCGATCACCGGCGCCGTCGGCGGGACGAGCGCGCGGGGCCTCGCCGCCGGCGGTGACCCGAGCGGACTGAAGGCCGCGGCCGAGGCGGCCACCGAGCGCATGGCGGCCGAGCGCGCGGCCCGCGCCGCGGCGGCCGAACAGGCGGCGCTGACCGGCCGCCAGGTGGCCACCAGCTCCGGCGGCGCCATGCCGCCGATGATGCCGCCCGGCATGGGCGGCGGCGCCGGTGCGGGCGGCAACGAGAAGGACCGCCAGCGCACCACCTGGCTGGCCGAGGACGAAGAGGTCTGGGGCACCGAGAGCGGAGCCGTCGAGGGCGTCATCGGCCGCTGAGACCGGGGCCACCGACGCCGGTGCGCCGGTCCGACAGGGCCGGCGCACCACCCCGACCGGAACGAAACGACGAGGAAGCACGACACATGAGCAATCCCTTCGCGGACCAGATCGCCCAGACCATGGAGGCGATGCGCGACCAGCTCGCCAAGGCCGAGGAGACGCAGGCGGAGCTGGAGAAGCTCACCGCCTCCGTCACCTCCAAGGACCGCCTGGTGACGGTGAAGGTCGGCCCCCAGGGCCAGGTCCTCGCGCTGACCTTCCACACCACCGGCTACCGGGACAAGGCCCCGGCCGAACTCGGCGCGCTGCTCACCGACCTCCTCAACGAGGCCCGCGCCAAGGTGGGGGAGCAGGTCGCCGCCCGGATCCGGGAGTTCGAGGGCATCGGCGACACCCTGCGCCTGTCGATGACCGGCGGCAGCGACCTGGACGACCTGCTGGAGCCGCTGTGGGCGATGCGCCCCGGCTACGCGGACGACGTCGAGAAGAAGAAGACCCGCAAGCAGGAGGAATTCGGTGGCTGACGCCAACGTGCTCGCGAAGACCGAGTACATGAAGAAGGCCTTCGCCGAGTTCACCGAGCTCAAGAACCTCCTGAAGGAGATCGAGGCCGAGGTCGAGATCATCAACCGGGTCAACAAGACGGTCGGCGGCAGCGACGAGATCGGCAAGCAGTACCACGAGCAGATCGACGACCCGACCACCAACCTGACCGAGCTGATCAAGAAGGTCCGTGAGGTGGTCGGCACGGTCGGCGAGAACGGCGAGAAGCTCGCCGACAAGCTCGACCGCGCCGACGACCTCGCCACCGAGATCGCCAACCACGGCTAGCCGTCAGGTACCGGCAGGCTTCGCACCACCCCTGGAACGACCGGAAACGGCAGGCTGATCCACGTGCCCTACTCGTCGATCGTCGTCGACAAGACGACGGCGGACTTCTTCTCCAAGGTCACCGGCATGCCCTGGCCGGAGATCCGGGAAGGCGATCTGCGCGAGGTCCGGGACGCCTACCAGAAGCTCGCGAGGGACCTGCCGGAGCTGCGGCGGCTGATCGCCGAGGTCGCGGTCAAGGCGCGGCAGCAGTTCGAGGGCCAGGCCGCCCGGGAGTTCTCCGAGCAGATGAGCCAGTTCATCGGCGAGAAGGGCGCGGCGGACTACATCGCCACGGCGACCAAGACCGCCACGGCGCTCGCGAAGTGCGCCGACGACGTGGCCACGGCCGCCGAGTACACCAAGTGGATGGCCATCGCCCAGCTCGTCCAGCTGCTGCTGGAGATCGCGCTGGCCATCCTCTGGGCGCCGTTCACCTTCGGCGCCAGCCTCGCCGGGATCACCCTGAAGACGATCTTCACCCGCGCGGTGCTGACGACGTTGATGAAGTTCCTGTTCAAGACGATCCTGCTGCACACCTTCGCGGGGATCATGAGCGGCCTGACCATGGACCTGATCATCCAGGGCATCCAGATCGGCCAGGGGAACCGCAAGGAGATCGACAAGGACGCCCTCAAGCAGGCCGTCCTGTTCGGCGTCATCGGCGGTGTGATCTCCGGTCCGCTCAACCTGATCGGGATGGGCCTCGGCAAGCTACTCGGCCGGCTGCTCGGCAAGACCGGCGGCCGGGTGGCGGCCGACAAGCTGTCCGACTTCATGATCCACGGCGACCGGGCCGCGCTGAACGAGGCGCTGAAGGCCGGCCTCAAGGGAGCGGCCAAGAGCGGGACCGGCACACTGGAGAACCTCGCCGGCGTCACGGCGAAGAAGGCGGCGGCCGAGGGCACCGGCAGCTGGCTGGAGAAGTCGGCGTCCCGGGCCTTCGCCCGCGACCTCGGCACGCTGCTGGAGTCCTCGGACAACCTCCTGCGCCACGGCTTCGGCAAGGCCGCGGCCGACAAGTTCGTCGAGCGGATGACCCAGTCCTTCGAGAAGCACCTCAAGGAGAAGATCGGCGAGACCGCCGCCCGGAACCTGGGCAAGGAGTTCGGCGAGACCTTCGTCAAGGGCTGGGGCAAGAACGGCGTCGACCACGCCGCGCTGAGCGCGGGCCTGCGCGAGGTCATGGAGAAGAGCGGCCACAACCTCGCCGAACGCGGCGTCGGCGCGCTCGCGGACCGACTGGTGGACGTCGGCGAGCACATGACGCAGGGCAACCGGATGTTCCACCTCGGCTACGCGGTCGGCGAGCAGCTCAAGGAGGGCGTCCAGGGCAACCTCACCGAGGGCTTCTACAACCTGCTCTTCACCGACAAGCACGAGTTCACCACCACGCTCGCCACCTTCGGCTCGGGCATGGCGATGGGCCTGATGGCCCGTGGTCTGCACCACGCCGCGGCGCCGATGATGCAGCGGTACATGACCTGGGTGCAGGACACCCAGTTCAAGGCGATCGGCGAAGGCCAGTCCAAGTACTTCCCGCCCTACCACCCGCTGACCATCCTGGCGGTGCTGAGCAACCTTTCCGGCAACCCGGCCCCGCTCCTGGTGCCCCGGCTCGGACCGCAGCTCGGCTCGGGCGGAGAGGGGTCGTCAGGGGCGGGCGAGCACCTGCTCGGCTTCTCGCGCGGCGCCCACGGCGAGGCGGACGGCGACGTCGCCTCGGCCTTCCGGCGTGCCTACGGCGACGCCGAGTTGGAGGACATCTTCGGGAACGACGCCGACGCCAACCGGGCGCTGATCCGGGAGGCCTTCGGCCGGGGCCAGATCGAGGACACGTACAGCGACACGTCCGCCCAGGAGGAGTACGCGGCACTGTTCCGGGAGGCGTTCGGGCACGCCCGGCTGGAGGAGGTCTTCGACGACTGGATGCCGGCGCCCGCGCCGGTCGCCACCGTGTCGCACCAGGGCGACGCACCGAACGCGCCCGGGAGGACCGGGGAGACCGCCCGGCCGCAGCAGGGCCAGGCGCAGGGGCAGACCCAGACCCAGGGGCAGACCCAGACCCAGGGCCAGAACCAGTCCCCGAACCCCTCGCAGAACCAGACCCAGACTCCGAACCAGGCCGCGAACCAGACCCCGGGTCAGGGCCAGTCCCCGAACCGCCCGACCGTCAGCCAGGGGCCGGGGGCGCAGAACCCGGGGGCCGGCGAGGTCGCCCCGGCCGCGCCGGTCCGTACGACGTCCGAGACGGCGGCCCCGTCCGCCGCGTCCACGACGTCCACCGCGCCCGAGAGGTCCGCCCCGATCGCGGCGACCGCCCCGGCCGAGACGTCCGCCCCGGCCACGGCGTCCGCCGCCGCGCACCAGGGGCCGCCCCTGTCACCGGGCGGGCCGTCGGTCGAGCAGCAGACCGCCGGTCTGGCCGGGGACCGCGTCGTCACCTCGTCGACCTCCTCCGTCGGTCTCGACGGGGCGTCCGTCCAGCCGAATCCGCAGGAGCGGAACGCGTCGCTCGCGTCACTCCCGCAGGAGCACACCGCCCAGCAGGACCAGACGGCCCAGACCCAGAGTCAGAGCCAGACCCACACCCAGTCCCAGTCCCAGCCCGAGCCCCAGCCCCAGGCCCAGCCCCAGGCCGAGCCGGTGACCGACTCCGGTCAGCAGGTGACGGCGCCCGTGCCGCCGCCCGTCGCCGGCTCGGACCTCCGGCCGGGCTACGCCGCGACGCAGGTCAACCCGCCCGCCGGCCCCCGGCCCACCACCGAGGCGGCTTCCCCGCTGCGGCCCTACGAGGCCCGGCGCGGCACGCTGCCCACCGGGGAGCGGGCCACCGAACTCGTCCTGCGGCTGCACCTTGACAGCACGAGCCTGCGGCAGCCGACGGAGCGGGTCGCCGCCCTGCAGCGCCGCGCCCTGGACGGCGTCGCCGACGCCTACAACAACGGCCACCGGCTGCCCGACGGCAGCGTGCTGCGGGTGCGGGTCGAGTTCGTCGACTCACCCGGCACCGCCCACCACACGGTGCGGCTGCACGACGGCACCGTCCGTCAGGACGAGGGCAACTGGGGGACGCGGGTCAGCCGGGAGGTGGTCAGCCACGACATCGGACGGGTGCTCGGTCTGCGCGACGGCAACCGGGAGGTCTACCAGGGGACCGGCACGGACCGGGCCGCGCGGGGGCCGCTCCCGGACGGCCTGCGCGCCGTGGGCACCGCCGTCGAGGGCGCGTTCACCCCGGACCGCGACCGGGACGGGCAGCCCGGCGAGCACCGGCCCGAGAGCCGGGCCGCCACGGGCCTTCCGCCGCGTCCCGCGGTCGGACCGCAGGTCCGCGACGCCGCGTTGTACGGACGGCCGGGCGGCGACGACGGCCACCTGCTGACGCCGGGCTTCGACCGGGCCCACCCGGGCGCGAAGTACCAGGAGAACCCCAACGGATCACTGCGCATGGTGCCGCCGTCGGGCGGCGGTACCGCCGCCCGCACCCTCTTCCCTCCGCACTGGAACGCGGACGAGGCCGTGTACGCGGCCGAGCAGGCGTATCTGACAGCCGGGCTCGAGGGCCCGGGCCCCGTCCACTGGACGGGCGAGTACGCCGGCGTGCGGATCGAGGGGGACGCGACCGGCGGCGCGATCACCTCGTTCCGCCCCTCCGACGACCAGAGCGGGCTGAACCCGCCGCCCTACGCCCCGAACCGGCCCGTGCCCGACCACGCGGCCGCGCTCGGCAAGCCCGTGGCGCCCGGCGACCGACGGGCGCTGACCGGGGTCCACCACCGGCTCGGTACGGCCGAGCAGAGGGCCTCCGGCATCCAGGTCGTGCCGGTCAAGGGCTCCGACCACCCGAACGGCACCAGCCGGGCGAAGGTCTGGTTCCTGGACCCGAACCTGCTGCCGGGCTCCTCGGAGGCGGCCCTGCCGAGCCGCTGGCGCACGTCGGCGGACGCGCCGGAGACGGTGCTCTACCCGAGGAAGTGGTCGCCCGACCGGGCGGACCGGGCGGCGCGGACGGCTTACGACAGCCCGGTCCGCCGTAGCACGCCGGTGGGCGAGGACGGGACGGAGCACTGGATCGGCGAGGCGCACGGCGTCCGGATCGAGGGGCTCAGTCGGGACGGCGCGATCCTGACCCACCGGCCGGCCGACCTTCAGCCGCACACCGGGTACCGCCGCTGGGACGACGCGGCCGTCACCACGCGCTCCGAGCCGGTCGCCCTCCCGCTGGACGGCGGGACCCGCCCGGTCACCGTCCGGCGGGTGCTGTTCGACAACGGCCAGGAGGGCCTTCAGGTCACCGCCCGGCTCCACCTGGAGCCGACGGAGCCGCTGTCGTTCGTGCAGCTGGACTACGCGCACGAGCGCCTCCGGGTCCTCGCCCAGCAGTACGTCTCCCGGCAGGCCGGCGACGGGACGGTCCTGGACCTGCGGCTCCGGTTCACCGACGACCCGGACGATGCGTTCAGCAGCGCGAGGATCGACGACGACACGGACCACGACCTGGCGCGGCACCTGGGCCCGCTGCTGGACGCGGCGGGGCCGGACGGCCTGCGCGGCCTGCTGGAGCGGCACGCGCCGGCCTCCGTGCTGGACCCGGTCCGCGCGGAGAGCCTGCCGAAGCCCGTGCCCGGCAGCCTGCGCGAGCCCGGTCCGCCCCGCCCCGACGAGCAGCCGCCCCGGACCGTGGACCGGATGGGGCAGGAACGGGAATCGCTGCGCGGGCACTTCACCGACGAGGCCTGGACCCGGCCGCACCGCGGGTTGCCGTCGCACTGGACCGCCGACGACGTGCTGTTCGCGGCCGACCAGGTCCGCAGGCAGGCGGAGGCGAGGACGGACGGGGGCCTCCCCCCGAAGGGGGCGGTGCGCCTGAAGGGCAAGTTCGCCGGCGCCGGCATCGCGGTCCGGATCACGGACGGGTTGATCAGCAGTATCGAGGGCGTCCCCGGCGACCACGGGCTCCGGCCGTCGGGCCGGGAGAACCGGCCGCACCAGGTCCTCGCCACGGCGGAGGTTCGGCCGCCCTCCGACGCGTTCCTGGCGAGGGTCGGGGAGCGCTCCCTGCAGTCGTTCGAGGCCGGCCGGATCCGGCTGGCCGACGGCGACACCCAGACGGTGCTGAAGCTGCGGGTGCACCTCGACACCTCGCCGCTCGGCGCGTCGGGTCAGGACGACCCCCGGCTGGACGGCCTGCGCGACCGGGCCCGGCGCGGTGTCGACGAGCAGTTCAACCGGGGGCAGCGGCTTCCCGGCGGGGACCTGCTGCGGGTCGAGGTGGAGTTCACCGACCGACGGGAGGACGCCCACCACACCGTCACGGTCCACCCGGTCCTCGCCCGGGAGAGCCTGACGGAGTGGAGCGTCGGCACCACCGAGCGGGTGCTCGCCCACGAGCTCGGGCACGCCCTCGGCCTCCCCGACGAGTACCGCGAGGCGACCGGCGGCCCGCGGCCCGTCTACCAGGACAACGCGCTCATGGGCACCCCGTACCTGGACCGGTCCGGCCTGCCCCTCGTCGACCAGGACCACCGGGGGGCCGCCGCGGCCGAGCTGGCCGCCCCGGGGCTCCCGGTCCGCTACCTGCGGGAACTCGGTGCCGTCGTGGGCCCGCTGTTCGACCTCCCCGGCGGCCCGGCCGACCGCGGCGGCCCGCCGTCCAGGGTGGCCTTCGGCGAGGACGTCCGCCGTGCGGCCCTGTACGGCCCGTCGGACGGCAGCGGGGGACACCTGTACCCCGCGCCCGGTTCCGACCGCCCCCGGCCGGAACGGATCCAGGACTCGGAGCACCGCAACGGCACGTTCAAGGTCGCCGACCGCGATCCCGGCCCCGAGCGGGTGCGCAGCCACGGACTGGCCGGCGACCTCGCGGTGCCCGCGCGCCGCCCGGAGCCGGACGGCGAGGAGCCGCCCCGTCGGACGCGGACCATGTTCCCCGCGCACTGGACGTCCGACGACGCCGTGTACGCGGCCGAGCAGGCCTACCACAGCGCCCGTCGCACCGGGCTGGTCACCGAGCAGGGGCCCGGCTCGTACCGCTGGGTGGGCGAGTACGGCGGGGTGCGGATCGAGGGCCGGGTGACGGGCGGGGAGTTCACCTCCTTCCGGCCGTCCGAGGACCAGGGCGCCCTGGCGACCCCGAGTTTCCAGCCGATGCGCCCGGTGGAGCGCACCTTCGCGCTGGGCGCGGAGGACCACGCCCGCTACGGCGACCGGCAGACCCTCACCGGTGCGCACCACGCGCCGCCCGTGGCGGCCGCCATGGCCAAGGGCCTCATGATCGGCCCTCCGCAGCGCGAGAACGAGAACGGCACGTATCGGGCGACCGCGTGGTTCCTCGACCCGAAGGTCGCCCCCGGATCGCCGCTGTCGACCTTCGACACCCGCTGGCACCGCAGCGCGGACGAGGCGCCGCACACGATGTACCCCAAGGGCTGGACGCCGCACGAGGTCCTCTCCGCCGTGGAGGCGGCGTACGCGGCCCGGCGCGACCCCCGCCCCCGGGGCGACGGTGACGAGCACTGGGTGGGCGAGGCGCGCGGCGTCCGGATCGAGGGGATCACCCGGGACGGGCTCCACCTCGTCCACCGCCCGACGGCCGAGCAGCCGATCACCCGGTGGGACTGGAAGGAGGTGACCGCGAAGTCCTCCCCCGGTTCGATGAGTTTCGGGAGCCGCCGGGCGGTCGTCCAGCACGTCCGCTTCGCCGCCGGCCAGACCGGCCTGCTCCTCACCGCCAAGGTGCACCTGGACTTCCCGCCCGGGACGCCGCAGATCACGGTCGTGCGCCACCAGATGGCGGTGCGCAACGCCGCGGAGGCGTACGTCCGCCTGCACTCGGGCGAGGGCGATCCGCCGGCCCGGTTCGAGATCGAGTTCACGAAGGTCGCGGCCAGGGACGGGCTGAGCGTCCCCCTCGCTGCAGACGCCGGCACCCGGGACCTCGACCTGCGCACCTACCTGCCGGACCTCGCCGACCCGGACCGGATGCCGCTCTCCGAGCTCCTCGGCCTGGCCGGCTGGCACGCCGGGGATTCGGACTGGACGCCCCACGGCGACCCGCGCCCCGAGGTGCCGCCGCTGCGTGCGCCCGGCACGCCCGGAACGGGCGAGCGTCCGGCGACCCTGCCCCAGCTGGGAGCGGACACGCCGAACGGCTGGCCGAGGTTCGCCCCGGGGGTCAAGGACGGCGTCAACGTCGGCCTGCCGTCCGCATGGACCCGCCTGGACGCCATGCACGCCGTGCAGAAGGCGATGGACGAGCGGCCCGCCCCGGCGGCTCCGGCCGACGAGGTGACGGTCGGCGGGATCCGGATCAGGGTCCGGACCGAGAACGACCTGATCGTCGACTTCTTCGGGGCCCCGGGCCAGACCTTCCCGTCCCAGCTCTCCCGGCCGGAGCGCACCCTCGGCGAGATACCGCACACCGTCCGGGCCTCCGACGAGCCCGGATCCGGGCCCGCACCGACCGAGGGAGCGGAGGGGCAGCAGACCGCGCCCGAGACCGCGTCTGCCGGGACCGCGCCCGAGACCGCGCCTGCCGGGACCGCGCCCGTCGGCCCGCAGGACGCGCTGCCGGCCGCCCTGCGGAACCCCGGCTGGCAGACGTTCACGTCCGACGGGGCGGTCACGCCCCCGCCGCGGGCGGAGCGGACGGCGTCCGGACCGCAGCCGGTGACCGAGCCGAACGGCGTGGTCCGGACGTACG
The DNA here is from genome assembly GCF_042722765.1 of Kitasatospora sp. NPDC058406. Lineage (NCBI taxonomy): Bacteria > Bacillati > Actinomycetota > Actinomycetes > Kitasatosporales > Streptomycetaceae > Kitasatospora > Kitasatospora sp. NPDC058406. Next base: position 33,546 of record NZ_JBHXKE010000015.1, on the reverse strand, counting down.
ACACCTGGCACCTCGCGGACGGCATCGCCGCGGACGCCCCGATCGCCGCGTTCCCGTCCCGCTGGAGGCGCCCGGTGGGCGCGCCCGGGCAGGCGCACTACCCGGAGGGCTGGACGGCGGCGGTCACCGCGCACCACGTCCAGGAGGCGATGGCGAACGCCTGGTACGGCGGCCCGGCGGACGGCGGCCACTCGCTGGTCGTCGGCGACTCCGGCGGCGTCTCGATCGTCGGGCTGTTCGGTCCGAACGGCGACTTCCTCTTCCACCGCCCGTACGACTGGCAGCCGGCTCCCCAGCACGGGGACCACCCCTGGCCCGTGGCGGGGGTGGCGGCTGTCGGGGAGCCGCACCCGCTTCCGGACCTCGGGCCGGTGGAGATCCGGAAGGTGCGCTTCGACGACGACGGTGCGGACGGCGCCGACTCCGGCGTCCAGGTCACCGCCAGGATCCGGCTGACCCCGGGCGCCCTGGCCGGTGAGACCGAGCTGCACCGCGCGCAGGACGCCCTGCGGGCGCAGGTCGAGCCGTACCTGGAGAGTCACCGGGACGGTTCGCGGCGGCTGGACCTGCGGCTGGAGTTCACCGACGACCCGGACGTCCCGGCGACCGTGGTCGGTCTCGGCGACGCGCCGACCCTCCGGGCCGCCCTGCCCCGCCTGTACGAGGGGGCGGGTGCGCACGACCTGCTGTTCGTCCTGGAGCGGCACCTCGACGGAATCCCGGACCCGGTGGAGGCGCACGGCGGCCACCACTGGGCGACCGGGCTCCGGCCGCACTTCACGGCCGAGGCCTGGGACCGGCCGGGTCGCGGCCTCCCCCGGGAGTGGACCGCGGACGAGGCCAGGTACGCCGCGCGCGAGATCATGCGGACCAGGCCGGCCGCCGTCGCCGGCCCGGGCACGCCCGCGCCGGTGGTCCACCGGGGCACCTTCGCCGGTGTGCGGGTGAACGTGCGGGTGGAGCACGGGGTCATCACCGACGTCTGGGGCGAGCCGCACCAGCGGTTCGGCCCGCAGCTGACCGCGCCGCAGCCCGAGCCGCACCGGGTGATCGGCACCCACGAGGTCGTCCCGCCGGGCAACGCGTTCGACCGGAGCCTGGACGTCCGCGTGGTCCAGCGCTTCGAGGCCACCCGCATCAGGCTGGCGGACGGCGACACCGAGACCGTGCTGACGGTGCGGGTGCGACTGGAGACCTCGACGCTGGACCTGGCCGACCCCGCCACCGTCCGGGCACTGGACGCGCTGCGGGACTCGGCCAGGGAGGGTGTCAGGGAGATCTACGACGTCGGCCAGCGGCTGCCCAGCGGCGACCGGCTGCGCGTCGAGCTCCGGTTCGTCGAGACCGAGGCGGAGAGCCACCACACCGTCAATGTCCTCCCGGAGACGGACCGGGAGAACCACCGGACGTGGAGTCTGGACACCACCGGCGGGGTGGTCGCGCACGAGGTGGGTCACCTCCTGGGCCTGCCCGACGAGTACCGGGAGGCGTCCAGGGGCGCACGGCCGGTGTACGTGGACGGCGGCCTGATGGGCGGCCGCCACGTCGACAGCTTCGGCCGCTACCCGGTGGACCAGGACCACATGGCCATCGGGCCGAACGTCATCGACCCCTCGCGGGCACTCGCGACGCGGAACCTGCGCCAGCTGGGCGCGGTGGTCGACATCGCCTTCGGCAGGGACCGCGGCCCGGAGCCGGGCGGCGCCCCGGCGAGGCCCCTGGTGACGGAGGACACGCGCCGCATCGCGCTGTACGGCGGCCGGGACGGGAGCGGCCACCTCTACCCGCCGGCGGGATCGGAGCGGCCGAGGCCGCCGAGGCCGGCCGGCTCCGAGAACCGCAACGGCACCTTCAGGGTGGTGTCCGAAGGAGCGGCCGACGCGACGGCGACGCGGACCGGCACCCCGGCGGGCGACCTGGCTGCGCCGAGGCGCAGCCGGACGATGTTCCCCGAGCACTGGACGGCGGACGACGCGGTGTACGCCGCGGAGCAGGCGTACCAGCACGCCCGGCGCACCGGCGCGACCACGGAGACCGGGCCGACCTCGTACCGGTGGACCGGCGAGTACGGCGGCGTCCGGGTCGAGGGCCGGACCGAGGCGGGGCAGATCACCTACTTCCGGCCCTCCGACGACCAGGGCGGCCTGGACGCACCGGCGTACCTGCCGTGGCGCCGTACCGACGGGTCCCTCGACCACCGGGTCGAGGACCTCGTCCGCTACGGCGACCGGCTCACCCTGTCGGGCGGGCACCACCGGCCGACCGAGGAGGCCGGCCGTCGGCGCGGGATCGCCGTCGGACCGGCGGCGGAGGCCAACCCCAACGGGACCTACCGCGCGGCCGTCTGGTTCCTGGAGCCCGGTGTCACTCCGGGCACGCCGCTGTCGGAGTTCCCCTCCCGCTGGCACCGCCGCGAGGACAGCCCGACGCAGACCTTCTACCCGGCGGGCTGGACGCCCGGGCAGCTGCTCTCCGCGGTGGACCGTGCCTACACGAACCGAACCGGGGGAGACACCCGCAACGACGGCACCGTCCACTGGACCGGGGAGGCGGACGGCGTCCGGATCGAGGGCGTCACCCGGGACGGACGGCACCTGATCCACCGTCCGACGGCCGATCAGCCGGGCGCGCCGGCCGGTGCCTCGCCGCACGGGCCGCTGGTCGTGCCCGGGACCCCGGGCACCGGCGAGCGTCCCGCGACCGTCAGCCGGGCGGTGGACGAGGGGATGGGTTCCGGAGACGCCTTCTCCGCCGGGCTCGCGGCCTGGGACGGGTCGGGCGACCCTCCCGGCGGGGGCGCCGGCACCCCCCGGCCGGGCCGGAACCTGCCGCCCGAGTGGACCCTGGCGGAGGCCAGGTACGCGGCGGTGCAGGGCTCGCGGATCGGCTCGGACCGCACGGGCGTGGACCCCGCCACGGGCCTGCGGACCGAGACCGGTGAGGTCGAGCACCAAGGGATCCGGATCACGGTCGTCCGGGACTGGGACTCGTACCGCATCATCGACATCTACGGCTCCCCGGACCAGGCTTTCGCCCCCCAGGGCCGCAAGATCGTCCCCGAGCGGAACCCCGGGCAGACGGGCCCCGAAGCAGAGCCGCTCCTTCCGCATTCCACCAGCAGGGCGGAGGCGTCCTCTTCGAGTTCGCGCCCGGACGCGGACGGGGACACGGACCTCCACTCGGACGCGGGCAGCGAGTCGTCCTGGGACTCCTCTCAGGACGAGGCCATGGACCAGTACTCGGACGTCGACGACAGGTCCGAGGCGGACTCGCTGGACCTCATGCTGTCCTCCGACGACGAGGGCATGGAGTGGGAGGGCGGTTCCGACGCCGGTTCCGACCGCAGCTCCGAGGACCGGGACTCGGAGTCGGACCTGCACTCGGACCTGCACATGGACCTGGACGAGGCACCGCTGCAGCAGCCGAACCGGGTCCGGCCGGCGCACGAGGCGCCCGCGCCGGACCTGAGGTTCGCCATGGTCCTCGATCCGGTCGAGGTCACCGCACCCGCGAACACGGCGCTGCACGGCAGCGTCTCCACCCGTCTCCGGCGGTTCCAGGCCGCCCGCGGCCTCCTGCTGGACGGCAGTCCGGCGGTCGAGGCCGTCGTGCGGATCCACCTCGACACTTCGGGGCTGCCGGCCGGTCAGGACCACACCACGGCCCTGCGGAACCTGCGGGAGCGCGCCCGGCAGAGCGTGGACGAGTACTACAACACCGGGCACCGGCTGCCGGACGGCGACGTCCTGGTGGTGCGGACCGAGTTCGTCGAGGACGCGGGCCAGGCGCACCACCGGGTGCGGGTCCTGGACGGGGAGGTGCGCGAGCACTCCGACATCTGGGGTCTGCACACGGGCCGGGCCATCCTGGGCCACGAGATCGGCCACCTGTTCGGCCTGCCCGACGAGTACCGGGAGCGGCGCCTCTACGAGGAGGGGACCGACCAGAACGGCAACCCCGCGGTCGTCTCGCTGGAGGTCCACCCCCGGACCGTCCACACCGACGCGGGCCTGATGGCCGGCACCCTCGCCGGCCACGGCCGCCCCCGGGTCGACATGGACGCCGCGGTCAACGCGGACGACACCCCGATGCGGTTCACGCTCGCCCCGCGTAACCTGCGCGAGCTGGGCCAGGCGATCGAGCACGCCCTCGGCGCCACGCACACCCTGCCCACCACCGGCCACGACCTCCCGCGCCGGGCGGCCTTCGGCCTGGACGCCCGGCAGTCGTCGCTGTTCGGCGACACCCGCAGTCCGGGCGGCCACCTGCTGCCGCCGATCGGCTCGGACCGGACGGCGCCCGAGCGGGTGGTCCGGGTGGAGCGCAACGGGGTCGTGGTCGCCGACTTCTCGGTGGAGCCCCCCGCGGGTCCGTCCCGTGCCCGCCGGGTGGACACCCTGTCCGCGGCCGGTGACCTGCTGACCACCGGGCCCGCCCACCGGCGGATGTTCCCGCGCAACTGGACGAGCGAGGACGCGGTGTACGCGGCCGAGCAGGCGTACCTGCACGCGCTGGGGACCAACGCCGTCGTCCCGCTCGGGGGGAGCCGGCACCGCTGGACCGGCGAGTACGCCGGGGTGCGGATCGAGGGCGAGGTCCGGGGCGAGGTCCGGGGCGAGCAGTTCCTGTCGTTCCGTCCGGCGGACGTGCAGCCGGACGTGGATCCGCCGCTGAACGCCCCGCACCGTCCCGCTCCCGACGACCCGGCCCGGGCCTTCGGGGCGTTCGGCCAGCGCGCCGAGGACGTCGTCCGCTACGGCGACCGGCAGAACCTCACCGGCCTGCACCACGAGCTGAACCCGGCGCACGTGGCGAACCCGGCGAACACGCTCCGGGCGCACGGCGTCAGGATCGTCGAGACCACCCCCCCGATCCACAACGGCACGTACCGGACCCGGGCGGCCTTCCTCGACCCGACCGTCGCGCCGACCTCCCCGCTCGCCCGCTTCGCGACCCGCTGGCGGTTCCGCGGCAACGCCGACGGCGGGAGCGGGCGCACCATGTACCCGCGGGACTGGGTGGCCGAGGACCTGCTGGCCGTCGTCGACGACGCGCACGACGGCGTCCCGGACGATCAGCGGGTGTACCTGGAGGACGGCCGGACGTACTACTGGGTGGGGGAGGCCGACGGGGTCCGCATCGAGGGACTCTCGCGCGACGGGGCGCACCTGGCCCACCGTCCGACCGACACGCAGCCCATGACGGCGTGGGACCAGCGGCGGGTGCTCCGCACCTCGCCCGCCACCGGGACCTGGATGGGCGACCGACCGTTCTCCACGGCCCGGGTCCTGTTCGACTCCGGGCAGGAGGGCCTGCGGATCACCGTCCCCGTGCGCACGGTCGTCGAGGGCCCCGTGACGCCGGAGCTGCGCGCGTTCGCCGAGGACGAGATCCAGCGCAGGGTGAACGACTACGTCCAGGAGCGGGCGCTGGAGACCGCGGGCACGAACGGGGTGCCGCCGAGGCTGGTCGCCGTCGTCCTCGACTTCGCCCCCGGACGTCCGGACGTCTTCTCCGAGATGGTCGTGCGCCCCGACGGGATGTCGGGCGTGTCGAGCGTCCTCGGCCCGCTGGCCGTCCAGGGCCAGGACCACGTGTTCAACGGGATCACCGCCGCACTGAGCGACTTCACGACCCCGTTCGCGGACCTGGTCGCCCAGCAGGGCGCCCCCCGCGTCCCCGCCGACCTGCGCGAACCCGGCCCGCTGCGGCCGGGCGAGCACGCGCCCGCCGTGCTGGCCGGGTGGGACCAGCAGACCGTGCGGCAGCTGCGTGACCTGGACGCGCGGTTCAGCCACGCGGCCGCGGTCGCCGACCCGCGCGACCTTCCCGTCGACCGGAGCCTGCCCCGCGAGTGGACCGCCCGCGACACGCGCTGGGCGGCGGTCCAGCTCCTCAACCAGCAGGAGAGCGTGCACGGCTCGACCGTGACCGAGGTCGTCGAGGGCCGGATCGGCGACGTCCGGATCCAGGTCCACGTGGAGGACGGGCAGATCGTCGGCGTCAACGGCGTCGGTGACCAGCGGGACCTTCCGCAACTGCACGGCTCGCCGATTCCGCCGGACGCCGAGGCGCAGCCCGCTCCCACCCTCGTCTCCGCGACGCAGCGGTCCGCGGCCTCCGCCTGGCAACCCGTCGACCTGGACGGCACGGTGACGGGGACCCCGCGCCGCGCGCCCGCCCTGGTGGGCGACCAGACGAGGGTGACCCTGCCCAACGGCACGACCCGGGTCGTCGGGGTGCACCTGGACCCGGCGGTCGGCCAGGGCGCCCCGGCCACGCAGTTCCCCTCGCGCTGGCACCGGTCGGCGCTCGATCCCGGGACGGTGTACTACCCGGAGCACTGGAGCGGGCCCCAGCTCACCGCGCACGTCACCGCCGCGCTCGACCACCCGCTCCTCACCCGCCAGGAGGACGACGGCTCCCGTCTCGTGGTCGGCCGGGCGGACGGCGTGTGGATCGAGGGCCGGTTCGGTCCGGACGGCACCCTCTACTTCCACCGTCCGTCCCCGCACCAGACGCTCGACAACCCCGACTACCGCGGCCCCGCCTCGACGACGGCCCGCCAGGGCACCGAGGTGCAGCTGACCGGCCTCGGGCCGGTCCGGGTCCGCCGCGACCTCATGTTCGACGGCTCGGAGGTCGTCCGGATCACCGCCCGGGTCAGGCTGGTGGGCGGCGAGCACACCACCGGGGCCGACCTCCGGCAGGCCGAGGGGACGTTGCTGCAGGCCGCCGAGACGTACGTCGACGGGCACCGGGACGGCAGCGACACCCCGATGGACCTCCGGCTGGAGTTCACCGGGGACGCCGACGCCACCGAGGTCCGGCTCGAACCCGGGCAGGACCCCACCATCGAGCAGGCCCTGCCGCGGCTGCACGAGGCGGCGGGCGCGAACCGGCTGGCCGAGGTCCTGGCCTCGGAGGACCAGCCGCAGGCGCCGCCGGCACCGCGCAGCGTGTCCGGCGAGTCGATGCTCGACGGCCGGCGACGGTACTTCGCGGCGTCCGCGTGGGACCGCCCGACCGAGGGCCGCAACCTGCCGCGCGAGTGGACGGCCGACGAGGCCCGGTACGCCGCGAGCGTGGTCGCGGGCTCGACGCACCGCGTCCCGGCCGGCCCCGTGCCGCGCGGGGGCACGACCGCGCCCGAGCAGGTCCACGGCACCTTCGCCGGGGTGCGGCTGACGGTGCGGATCGAGAACGACCGCATCACCGACTTCTGGGGCCAGCCGGACCAGCGCGTGCCGCACCAGCTGACCCGGCCCGGGCCCGAGCAGCACCAGGTGCTCGGCACCCACGAGGTCCGTCCACCGACGGACCCCTTCGACCGCAGCCTGGAGGCCCGCGAGCTCCAGGCGTTCTCGGTGAGCCGGATCAGGCTCGCCGACGGTGACACCGAGTCGCTGGTGAGCGTCAGGCTGCACCTGGACGTCAGCCGGCTGAACCTGGCGGACCCGCACGCCGTGCGCCTGCTCAACGACCTGGCCGGCCGGGCCCGCGCCGGGCTGGCGGAGACCTACAACGGCGACCAGCGGCTGCCCAGCGGCGACCGGCTGCGGGTGCGGGTCGAGTTCGTCCAGGATCCCGCCCTCGCGCACCGCACCGTGGCCGTCCACCCGGGCCCGATCCGGGCGAGCCACGAGAACTGGGACCTCCAGACCCCGGCCTCGACCCTCGTCCACGAGGTCGGCCACCTGCTCGGGCTGCCGGACGAGTACCGCGAGGGCCACTCCCGCGTGGACCGCCGCCGGCCGGTCCACCTCGACGGCGGTCTGATGGGCTCCTACACCCGTGACCGCTTCGGCCGGCCCATGGCCGACACCAACAACCGGCCCGCCGCCCCGGGCGTCCCCGACGCGCGGCCCGTGCTGCGCGCGCGCAACCTGCGGCAGCTGGGCGCCGTGATCGACCTCGCCTTCGGCGCCGACCGCGGGCCCGGGCCGGACGGCACCCACCCGCCGCGTCCCCGGGTGAACGAGGACGCCCGGCGCACCGCGCTGTACGGCGACCTGAACGGGACCGGCCGGCGGGTGTCGAGCGGCGGGCGCGACGGCGGCGGCCACCTGTTCCCGCAGCCCGGCTCCGACCGGCCGGAGCCGACCCGGATCCCGGGCTCGGAGAACCGCAACGGCACCTTCCGGGTCTTCGGCGGCCCGGCCGACGGCGCGGCGACCGGCCACCACCGGCTGGCCGGCGACCTCGCGGCCGGTCCGGCCGTCCAGGACCGCGGCCGCACCATGTTCCCGGAGCACTGGACGTCCGACGACGCGGTCTACGCGGCGGAGCAGGCGTACCAGCACGCGCTCCGCCGGGGCGACGAGGCGTTCACCGAGCTCAGCCCGGTCTCCTGGGCGTGGACCGGTGAGTACGGCGGGGTGCGGATCGAGGGCCGGGTCGTCCTCCGGATCGAGCGCCGGACGGGCGGCCCGTTCGAGGTACCGGAGATCGTCTCCTTCCGTCCGTCCGACGACCAGAGCGGGCTGGGCGCGGCTTCGCACCTGCCGTGGCGCCCGTTCCCGGCCGGTTTCGACCAGCGGGTCGGGGACCTCGTGCGCTACGGCGACCGGCAGACGCTCGCCGGCGTCCACCACCAGCCGCCGGAGCGGATCGGGTACGGGGACGGCGACCGCCCCCGGGTCGACCAGGCCGGCCAGCGGAAGGGCGTGCGGATCGGGACGGCCTTCGCCGCCCACCCCAACGGGACCTACCGCGCCCAGGTCTGGTTCCTCGACCCGGTCGTCGCCCCGAGGGCGCCGATGGAGGCCTTCCCCTCCCGCTGGCACACCCGCGCGGACAACCAGTCCCACATGTTCTACCCGCGGGACTGGCACGCCGACCACGTCCTGGACGCCGTCGAGGAGGCCCACCACGGCCGGGACCGGGCCGACGACCGCGTCGTGAACGGCGCCGTCCACTGGACCGGCGTCACCGACGACGGTGTCCGGATCGAGGGCATCACCCGGGACGGTCGGCACCTGATCCACCGTCCGGCGGACGAGCAGCCCGGTGTGCGCCTGCCGGCGGACGCGCCCCGTTCCGCCCCGCTCGCCGAGCCGGGGTCCTCCGGTACCGGCAGGCGCCCGGACACCGTCGTCGCGATGTCCCTGAACCCGGTGCCCGCCGGCCACGTCAGCCCGGACCTCAGCGCCGCGGCGGGCCGCGGCCTGCCGCGGGAGTGGACGCCGGAGGAGCGGCTCTTCGCGGCCGCCAACGGCCGGCGGATCGAGGAGGAGACGCTGGTCGAGGACGGGTTCCAGGTCCGGGTGCGGTTCGCCGAGGTCGAGATCACGGTGCTGCGGGACGCGGAGTACCGGATCGTCGACTTCGCGGTCGCGGACGGCCACACCCCGCCGCCCCAGCTCACCATCCCGGTGCCCGAGCGCGGCACCGGCCGGCGGGCCGCCCCGGGCGCGGTCGAGCAGCTGTTCGCGCCGGACCCCCCGCGTTCGGACGAGGGCTCCGACCACGGGCCCGGTCCGCAGGACGGCCGTCTCCTCTCCGACGGGGACGAGGACGAGGCCATGGACCTGTACCGGGACTCCGACGAGGAGATGGACTACGCCACCGACTCCACGCTCGACTTCCTGTCCTCCGACGACGACATGGAGTCGGTCCACGGCTCCGACTCCGACTCCGACGTCCGCTCCGTGGACATGGACTCGGACACGGACACGGACACGGACGGGGACGGGGCGGCGCACCCGGTGCGCCCGGCGTACGAGGCACCCGCGACGGACCTGACGATCGCCCGGGTCCTCAGGACGGTCGAGGTCGAGGCGCCCGCCGACCCGGCGCGGCACAGCAGCGACGCCACCGGTCACCGGCGGTTCCAGGCCGGCCGTGCCGTCCTCGTGGACGGCACCCCGGCGGTCGAGGTCGTGGTGCGGATCCACCTCGACACCTCGGGGCTGCCGGCCGGTCAGGACCACACCACGGCCCTGCGGAACCTGCGGAACCGCGCCCGGCAGAGCGTGGACGAGTACTACAACACCGGGCACCGGCTGCCGGACGGCGACGTCCTGGTGGTGCGGACCGAGTTCGTCACGGACCCCGACCGGGCGCACCACCGGGTCGAGGTCTTCGAGGGAGAGGTCCGTGAGACCCAGGAGGCATGGGGCCTGGGCACGACCCGGACCGTCCTGGCCCACGAGATCGGCCACCTGCTCGGCCTGCCCGACGAGTACCGGGAGCGACGCCTCCACGAGGAGACCGTCGACGTGAACGGCGACCGCACGGTCGTCGAGCACGAGATCCGCCCCCGGCCCTCGTACCCCGACGCCGGGCTGATGGGCGGCACCCACGCGGGCAACGACCGGGTCCGCTTCGACCAGGACGCCGGGATCATCACGGACGACACCGACATCCGGTTCGCGCTCGCCCCGCGGAACCTGCGCGAGCTGGGCGCCGTGATCGAGCAGGCGCTCGGCGCCGCGCCGGCCGGGCCGACCGCCCACGGGCTCCCGCGCCGGGCGGCCTTCGGCCTGGACGCCCGGCAGTCGTCGCTGTTCGGCGACACCCGCAGTCCGGGCGGCCACCTGTTGCCGCCGGTCGGCTCGGACCGGACGGCGCCCGAGCGGGTGGTCCGGGTGGAGCGCAACGGGGTCGTGGTCGCCGACTTCTCGGCGGAGCCCCCGGCCGGTCCGTCCCGTGCCCGCCGGGTGGACACGCTGTCCGCGGCCGGTGACCTGCTGACCACCGGGCCCGCCCACCGGCGGATGTTCCCGCGCAACTGGACGAGCGAGGACGCGGTGTACGCGGCCGAGCAGGCGTACCTGCACGCGCTGGGGACCAACGCCGTCGTCCCGCTCGGTGGGAGCCGGCACCGCTGGACCGGTGAGTACGCCGGGGTGCGGATCGAGGGCGAGGTCCGGGGCGAGGTCCGGGGCGAGCAGTTCCTGTCGTTCCGTCCGGCGGACGTGCAGCCGGACGTGGATCCGCCGCTGAACGCCCCGCACCGTCCCGCTCCCGACGACCCGGCCCGGGCCTTCGGGGCGTTCGGCCAGCGTGCCGAGGACGTCGTCCGCTACGGCGACCGGCAGAACCTCACCGGCCTGCACCACGAACTGGACCTTCAGCTGCCCGGTCGGGAGAACGCGCTCCGGGCGCACGGCGCCCAGGTCGTCGAGACCCGGCCCCCGGTCCACAACGGCACCTACCGGGCCCGGGTGGCCTTCCTCGACCCGACCGTCGCGCCGAACTCCCCGCTCGCCGACTTCCCGACCCGCTGGCGGGTCCGGGACGACGATGACGGCCTGCGGACCATGTACCCGCGGACCTGGTCGTCCGCGGACCTGCTGAACCACGTCGACGACGCGCACGACGGCGTCCCGGCCGAGCGCCGGGTGTACCTGGAGGACGGCCGGACGTACTACTGGGTGGGGGAGGCCGACGGGGTCCGCACCGAGGGACTCTCGCGCGACGGGGCCCACCTGGTCCACCGCCCGACCGAGGACCAGCCCACCAGCCCCCTGCGGGCCTGGGACGACCTCCGTGCGCGGCACACCCTCCGGGGAACCGAGGTCGACCTGGACGGCCGCACCCTGACCGTCTCCCGTGTCCTGTTCGACTCCGGGCAGCTGGGCGTGGAGATCACCCTCCCCGTCGACGTGTCCGTCGAGGGCGGTCTGACGCGCCCGCAGCAGGAGGCCGCCAGGGGCGAACTCCAGCGCAGGGTGGACGCCTACGTCCGGGAACAGGTGCGGGCGACCGCGGACGCGGACGGGACGCCGGAGACGCTGGTCAGCGTCCGCCTCGACTTCGGGGACGACCACCAGGACCCCTACGCCCGGGTGATCATCGACCACGACTCCCTGCCGGACCCCGCAGACCTGTCGGTGGTCGACACCGCGGAGAGCCTCCGGCTCCTCCTGGGCCCGCTGGTCCACCAGGACCACGGGGACGTGTTCCACGAGACGGTCTCCCGTCTGGAGGAGCTCGCCCCCACCCGCGTGGACGTGCTGGCGGACCTGCACACCGCGGAGGGCGCCCCGCACGTCCCCACCGACCTGCGCGAACCCGGCCCGCTGCGGCCGGGCGAGCACCGGCCTGCGGTGACCGCCGGCACGGACCGGCAGAGCCGGCGGGCCGTGGGAGCCGTGGACTTCCGGTTCACCCGGACGGGGATCGAGCTGGACCCGCACGGCCTGCCCGAGAACCAGAGCCTGCCCCGCGAGTGGACCGCCTCCGACGCGCGCTGGGCCGTGACCCAGCTCGTCGACCGGCACCAGGTCGGCCGGACCGAGACCGGCGTCGTCTACGACGAGTTCCACGGCGTCCTCCTGGAGGTCGAGGTCGTCGACGGCCAGATCAACCGCTACCGGGGCATCGGCGACCAGCGGGACCTCCCGCAACTGCACGTCCCGCCGCGCACGGCGGACTCCGGACCGTCCCACACCTCCGGCCCCGCCCCCGTACCGCACCTCGCGCCGCCGGCCGGCCACCCCCTGCTGGACGCCGTCGCGGACGCGTCGCCCGAGCTCACCGAGGCCCTGCTGGGGCACCACGGCCTCCCGCCGACCACCGAACGGCCGGACGTGCTCCGGCTGATGACCACCGAGGTGGCCGAGTACCTCCAGCGGACCCGGCCCGAGAACCTCCCGGTCGAGGCGCTGACCGCCTTCCGCCCCCTCCTTCCCCCGAGCATGGAGACCGCCCGGGAACTCCACGGCCTGCGGCACGCCCTGGCAGCCTCGGACGGCACCCACGACGCCGGGCTCGGCGGCGCGCTCGCGCCGCTGCTCGCCCACACCCTGCACGTCCGGCTGGAGGTGACCGACGGGCACGGGAACGTCACCCGGTACGGCCCGGAGGACAGCGAGACGGTGGTCAGGATCGGCGAGGACGCCCCGCAGGACCGCGACACCGAGATGCTGTCCGAGCGGGAGTCCGAGCCTGAGTCCGAGCTTGAGTCCGAGCGGGAGTCCTCCCCGGCCCAGACCGACCACGGCGACGACCTCACCATGCTGGTGGACCCCGCCGAGACCGCGCTGGCCCAGGTCCTCGCGGCGCGCGAGGTCCGGGCGCCCCTCGACGCCTTCGGGCGGTCCGTCTCGGCCTCCTACCTCCGCGGCTACGAGGTGCGGCGCGGCTTCCTGGAGAACGGCGACCCCGCCACCGAGATCGTGGTGCGCATCCACATCCGCCGCGAGCCGGCCGAGGCGGGCATCGAGGAGGGCTACGGCTACGACGCCCCCGTCGAGCAGTTCACCGACGACCAGATCGGACAGGTGATCGACCGGGTGTGGGACGGCGTCAACGACGCGTACAACACCGGCCACCGGCTGCCCAACGGCGACGTGCTGCGGGTCCGGCCCGAGTTCGTCGACCACTCGGCCGACGTCAACCACCACATCCACATCGTCGACCTGTTCACCCGGAAGCTCCACGAGAACAACGAGACCTGGTCCCTCGAATCGACCCCGGACACGCTGGCCCACGAGATCGGCCACCTGCTCGGCCTCGACGACGAGTACCGCCGCCCCCAGAACCGGCACACCATCTACACCGACGCCGGCATGATGGGCTCCGACCACGTCGAGCACGGCCGGATCTCCGCCGACCAGCCCGCCGGCATCGGCCCGCGCCGGGTCGACGGCACGGTGACCCTGGCCGCGCGCAACCTGCGCGAGCTGGGCGCCGCCGTCGACGAGGCGTTCGGCACCCAGCCGTCCCGGCTCACCTCCACCCACCACGCCCCCGACGGCCACCCGCTCCCGCCCCGCGCCTCCTTCGGCCTGGACGCCCGGCAGTCCTCGCTGTACGGCGACCGCCGCACCGAGGGCGGCCACCTGCTGCCGACGCCCGGCTCCGACCGCCGACGCCCCTCGGCGATCGTCGAACAGCACGCGAACGGCGTGCTGCACGTCGAGTACGAGGCCGCACCGGCCGGCTCGCGCCGCGCCGTCGGCGTCCGCACCGACAGCGCCGCCGGCGACCTGCTCACCACCGACACCGCCGAACGGCGGCGGCTGTTCCCCCGGAACTGGACCGAGGACGAGGCGGTCTACGCCGCCGAGCAGTCCTACCTCGACGCGCTGCGCCACGGCACGGTGGTCCCGGCGGGCGGCAGCCGCTACCGCTGGACCGGCGCGTACGCCGGGGTGCGGATCGAGGGCGAGATCCACGGCGACCGGTTCTCGTCCTTCCGGCCGGCCGACACCCAGCCGGAGCCGCACGAGTCACCGGCCCCGCCGGCCCCGCCGACCCGCCCCCGGCGGACGGCCACGCCCTGGAACGGCCTGTCCGACCCGGGCCCGCTGCCGCCCCGCGACCCGGACCTCGACTACGCGCCCTCGCGGCCCGCGAGCCTCCTGCGCTACGGGCAGCGGGCCCAGGACGTGTCCCGCTACGGCGACCGGCAGTTCTTCACCGGACTGCACCAGGAGTTCACCCCGGGCTCGAACGTGGACACCGCGACCTGGCACCGCCTGCGCGGCGTCGAGGTGATCGAGCGCGGCGCCGCCCACGTCAACGGCACGTACCGTGCCCGGGTGCGCTTCCTCGACGCGACCGTCGCCCCCGACGCGCCGCTCTCGGAGTTCCGCAACCACTGGTTCGAGCCGCGGGACAACTCCGTCCGGACGATGTTCCCGCGCGAGTGGGGCCGCATGGGCGTCCTCCAGGCCGTCGAGTCCGCGCACGGCACGGCGTCCCACCGCGTCCGGATCGACGAGCGGACCTACCGCTGGATCGGCGAGGCGAACGGCGTCCGCATCGAGGGCCTCACCCGCGACGGCCGGCACCTCGCCTACCGGCCCACCGACCTGCAGCCCGGCACCACCACGGAGGGCTGGGACCAGCAGCAGGTGATCGCCACCGGTGCCGGCCGGCGGATCGCCGTCGGTACCGGCCAGCTCCAGGTCCAGCGGGTGCTCTTCAACTCGGGACAGCACGGCATCGACGTCGTCGTCCCGCTCCACGTGAGCCGGCAGGACGGAGTGACGGAACAGCAGATCCGTGCCTTCACCGACCAGGTGAACCGGGAGGTCCAGCAGGTCTGGGCCCAGGGCAACCGCGGTCGGCAGCCGCTGCTGGTCAACGTCACCGTCGTGCCGGTGGGCGAGCCCGCCGGCGCCTTCCGGAGCCTCACGGCGCGCGAGGCCGCCGGGACCAACGTCTCGACGCTGGTGGGCCAACTGCTGCCCGGATTCGGCTGGAACCAGCCCGGCAGCCCGCTGCGGCAGCTGTTCGACATGGCGGGGCCGGTGACCACCTACTCCGACCGGGTACTGCCCACCGGCGGTCCCCACGCGCTGCGCGAGCCCGGCCCGCTCCGGCCGGGCGAGCAGCTCCCGCCCACCGTCCCGCAGTTCGACGTCCGCGCGCTCCGGCCGAGCTTCACCGAGGACGCCTGGAGGGAACCGCGCGGTCCCGGTCTGCCGCGTGAGTGGCAGACCGACGACATCCGCTACGCGGCCGGTGTCGTGCTCGACCGCGCCCAGCGGGCCGGGCAGCCGCTGCCGGCCGACGGCGTCGTGCACGGCACGGCGGGCGGCGTCACCGTGCACGTCCGGCGTGAGGGCGGCCTGATCGCCGAGGTCCGGGGCGAGCCGGGCCAGGAGAGCTCCCGGCAGCACTCCACCCCGGCCGACAACGGCGCGCCCGTCTCGCGGAACGCCGTACGGCCGGAGGACGAGCCGGCCGGCGCGCCGATGCTGCGCGCGCTCGTCGAGGACGACCCGCAGTTGCTGAGGCAGCTGTTCGGAGAGGACGAGGGCGGGCGGTTGGCCGCCGACCCGGCCGCCGCGGAGCGGGCGCTGCGCGGGCTGGTCGAGGAGCGGTTCCGGGAGAACCCCGAGCTGGCGCGGGAGGCGTACGAGCTCTACTCCGCCTGGGCCGGCCGCATGGGGAACGACGTGGCGGACTGGCCGGTCTTCGTGGAGGACATGCACCGGGAGATCGCCACCTGGCGGGAACAGGGCTGGGACGCGGTGAGCGACCCGCTCTCCGTACGGGACGCCTTCGCGGTGCTCACGGCCTCCGCACTGGATCTGCGGGTCGGTCTCGTGGACGTCCGGAACGGCCACGAGACGGTGTCCGAGTTCGGCCCGGAGAACGGTCGCCGCGTCAGGCTCGACCACGACGAGCGCGAGGGTTACTCGACCGTCGTCGCCGCCGAGCGCCGGCAGGAGCAGGAGCGCCTCCGGCGGGAGACCGAGGCACGGCGCGAGGCCGACGAGGACGCGGAACAGGGACGACGCGAGGCCGACGAGGACGCGGAACAGGGACGACGCGAGGCCGACGAGGACGCAGAACAGGGACGACGCGAGGCGGTCGCGGGGAAGCGCAGGGCCGACGAGAGCGAGGAGCCCCGCCAGAGCGAGGAGCCCCGCGAGACGGAGGAGACCCGGGAGGTTCGGGACGAGGACTCCGAGGATTCGGAGGACGAGCGGAAGACGCCCGAGCAGCGGGCGAAGGAGGAGCGGCTGGCCGAGGAGAGGCGCGCGGGTAAGCGCCGGGCCGACGAGACCGAGGAGCCGCACCAGATGGAGGAGTCGCGCCAGACCGAGGAGTCGCGCCAGACGGAGGAGACCCGGGAGACGGAGGAGACCCGGGAGGTTCGGGACGAGGACTCCGAGGATTCGGAGGACGAGCGGAAGACGCCCGAGCAGCGGGCGAAGGAGGAGCGGCTG